>JAHBAL020000367.1 GCA_018500105.2 Anaerolineae bacterium | reverse complement strand
TTATGGGGTTCTGAAGTCTGGCAAGCCATTTGACCCCGATTTTGCGAAACCCAACCTTAAACCTGCTTGACTTTTATCACAGTATCTTTGCGGTAAATCAGCACGATGATGGCATCGAAGATGCACGTTTACGCAAAGATTTCTCGCTGCGCTTCGAAATGACGATTTACATTTTTTCTATTGCGGATAGATTCCTCCTAAAGTGAATCAATAGAATTGAACCAATCAGGAGATGAGCCGAATCCATTTCCATTCTCCATTCTCAATTTTCCATTTCCCTACAGCCCCCAAAATATTTTCATGCCCAGCAACACCATCGCAAATGACACCAACACGAGCACCCAACCGAGGCGAGCGAAATCGGCAAAGCGGTAATTGCCCGGTGCAACGACGAGGGCATTAACCGGATGCGCCATTGGGCTAAGAAACGCCGCCGAACAACCAATGGCGGTGGCGACCGCGATGGCGTGCGGGTCGGTATTCAGGTGAATGGCGGCGCTGATGGCGATAGGGCCGGTGACCAACACCGAAACTTGCCCGCCCATGACATGTGTCAGCAGCGCCGAAAGCAAGAAGCCGCCAGCCGCCAAACCCAGCGGCCCCAATGGCTCGACCAGCGCCAACATGCCGCGTCCAATTAGATCAGCCAAGCCAGTATTGAGCATGGCAATGCTGGCGGCATACATGCCGCCCACCACGAAAATGGCCGACCATTCCATTTCTCGGTAAGCCTCTTGAATAGATACGAGGCCAAGCAAAATGACCAAAATGGCCGCTGCCAACATTGCCAAATAGGTGGGCAGGCCCAGCACCGATGCGGCAATGGCAGCCACAATGATGCCGCTCGACAACAGAGCGCGACGCGGTTGTGTGGGTTGGTCGCTCAAATCTGGTTCCAGTGTGATGAAATCTGGGTGGCGCTGCATCGCTTTGATGCGCTGCTGCGGCCCCGCCAACAACAACGAATCGCCAAATTGCAAAGGCAAATCGGCCACATCGGTGCGATAACGCCGCTCACCACGCCACAAAGCGACGACGGTGAACCCAGTGCGCTCGCGCAAGCCAATCTCTTTGAGCGTGTGCCCAGCCGCCTGTGAACGCGGGGCCAAAATTGCCTCGATAAAGGTCACGCCTTGGGCGCTGAGCGTTTGCGGCGCAGGCTGCACCAGTAGCCCAAATTCGGAGGTGCTTAATTGCTGCACGCGCTCATCGTTGCCCACCACAAAAACCACGTCACCATCGCGCAGTGGGGCGGCTGGGTCTGGCAAATGGGGCGCTGGGGCGTTATCACGGGTAATGGCGACTGCCGTCACCCCCAATCGTCGCCCAATTTGCGCTTCGGCCAAGCTTTTACCGTTCACCCGCGACATCGGCAACACCCGCGCGATCCATAATCGCTCGCTTAGCTGGTAGGCCGCCTCGAGTTGGCTACCGGTCTGATGCGCATTTTCGATCTGCGCAAGGTATGACTCGCGGTTGGGCAATAATCGCCGCCCCATCAAACTGATGAAGGCAATTCCTGCAATCGCCACTAGGCCGCCGGTGGGTGTAAACGACAAAATAGGCAGAGGCGGCAGAGGCGGCTGGGCTTGGGTGAGCAAATCGCTCATGATGATGTTGGCAGTGGTGAAATAGGTGGCGACGCCGCCGAGCAAGCTGCCAAACGCCACCGGCATGAGCAATTTACTGGCGCGAATGTGCGTGCGACGCGACACATCTATGGCGCTGGGCAACAACATCGCGCTTGCGGCGAGATTGTTCATAAACAGCGACAAAACGGCGGTGGTGGTGGTGAACAAAAACACCAGCCGCGTTTCAGAATTGCCACCCAAAGCCAACAGGCGTTGCGCCAGCCAGCGCGTCACGCCGGTTTTGTCGAGCGCTCGCAGCACGATAAACAGGCTAATTAAGGTCATCACCACCGGCTGCCCAAAGCCCGAAATGGCGTTGACGGCATCGGCGGGCGTGTTTGGCTTGCCCAGCACGCCCACGCCCAGCCGCTGGGCCAAGCCCAAGCTCAGCATCATGATGAATGCGGCGAGGTCGGGGCGCAGCCGGTTAAGCGCCACAAAGATCAGCGGCACAAACAAAATGGCAAGCGTGATCAGTTGGGCGATTGACATTTGTGTTTTTTGTGGTCAATGTTTTTGATGCGCGTAAGCCAAGAAATTTAGGACTTACGCGCATTAAAAACATCTCACCACAAAGAGCACAAAGTTCACAAAGAAAAGAAGGTTTACCAATACAAATCTTCAAGTTCTTTGTGTGCTTTGTGGTGAAAATCAAGCTTTCGCGTAAGTCCTAAAATTAATAAATGGGTCGCGGGACGAAAGTAAGCAGCAAAATAAGCAAGCCCAGCACGGCTAACAACAAATGCACCCATGTCAGGCGGCTGGCTTGATTGAGCACGGGCGGATGTGAGCGACCAAAAGCCATCAACATAAATACCCACACCATCCAACCATCCGAGATAGTGAGTGACAGTACGGCCATCAGGCCGATCATGGCATAAGACAAATAATTGGCGCGTTCGCCGAGCAGGGCATAGGCGACATGACCGCCATCAAGTTGCCCAGCGGGGATGAGATTGATACCGGTGATGAGTAGCCCGATCCATGCGCCAGAGGCAATGGGATGCAAAAAGATGTCTTGGCCTGTGCTTGGGTCAATAATGCCGTGAATGAGGCGGCTGGCGAATTGGGTAAATAGCGAATCGCCGAGGAAGATAGTGCCGGAGGTGGGGATGGTTTTGATATCGGACAAAAACAGACCCAAGATATACAGCGGCACGGCAAATACAAAGCCCGCGATGGGGCCAGCGATGCCAACTTCGAGCAAAATACGGCGATCTTCAAACGGCTCGCGTTGCACAATAACAGCCCCCATAGTGCCGCTAAGCGCCAATGGCATGGGGATAAAATAGGGCAATGACGCGGGTGCGCCCCGCCAACGGCTGACCAGATAATGCCCCATTTCGTGCGCCATTAAAATGCTGAGCAGCGATCCCGCAAACATGAGGCCATTGGCGAGCGAAAAGACCATGTTGCCGGCAGCATCCATTTCGCCAGCGCCAGAGACGGTGACCGAAATGAGGGTGGCGATGAACAAGATGAGGTGCAGGCGCGAATTGGCGGGGGCGCTGGGTGCGAGGCCCGGCATGGCGATCAGTTCATACTC
>JAHBAL020000254.1 GCA_018500105.2 Anaerolineae bacterium | reverse complement strand
AGATGTGTATAAGAGACAGGCGCAGGCGGTGAGCAGCGCAAGCCCCATCAAAAATGCTTTTTTCATGTTAAATGGCTTTTATAGTTGCCCAGAAAACAAAAACACCCTCTAGCTTCTGGGCGAAACTAGAGGGTGGGTGATGCAACGAAAATACGGCAAATCGCCGCTTAGGGTGCATAAATCATAGCCCACCTCCTTGATCACGAGAAGATGAAATTTTTTTACCGAGGTCGGCATCCTGACTTAGGTGGCTAAAACGCAATTTGTTGCGCGTTTAGTCACAATCACAGTTGCGGCACAGTGTTGGGCTTATCACCAACTTCCGCCACGCCAATGTCTTGGCGCATCCCACGCATCCGGGCTAATGGGACAACCTCAGCCATATTCAGTCTTTTTAATGTGCAATTCAGATTATACCAAGTGCGATAGAACTAAGTGGCTGTTTGTGGTATTTGGAGATTTATGCAACGATTAATTAAACGGATTAAACTGTTTTGCGCAGTTGGGCATTTGTCAACCACGCCTGCGCTTGGTTGAGATCGGCAAAATCGAACATGGCTTCGCTAAAATTACTCAATTGCTCAGCATCAAGTCGCTCTAGCGCCTGAAAAACGGCTTCAGGAATCTCTCGAAAGCGACGACGTATCAGGCGTTTGTTTACTTCCAATAGCCCCGTCTGTTTGCCTTCGATCAAACCAACTTGTTTGCCACGCAACTCTCCCTCAATCAATCCAACTTGTTTGCCCTCTAACATCCATTGTTGTGCTAATGTCATCAACCCCTCCTCGACTAATTTGTCATTATCGTTGTCAACCAGCACCCGGCTAATATCTGCTTTCGCCAAATGTGCCGCACTCGTTGCAATATAGTTTAGGATTATTTTAATTGATCTCGCACGATCGGTCGCTGACATTGCCCGTAACTGTCCGAAAATCCGCCCTAGCGCCGATTTAATATCGCTGTCGAAGATGTGCTTCATCACCCCCAGCGCCACATTCATCAGTTCTGCTTCACTCAGAGACTCATCCGCTAATACATTTAAGTCGAGCAAGTGATATTCGAAATTGGGCACATATTGCCGCAAAGACTCTAGCCCCTTGAGGTCTACCAAAGCGTGTAGGTCGCGCTTGATGCGCCATTTGCGTTTGCCATGATACACCACCATCGGAAAAACCATCGGCAACAATTTAGGCTCTGATTTGGCAAGATACACCCAAACCAAGATAATGTAGCGCAGTAATTGCAACGCCACCCAGCGGTCAGGGTAACTTTTGTGCTCAAACAGCAGACACACAAACGTGTTATTGCCTTGTTTGGATTTGGCGCGAAAGACGAGGTCGGCGAAGTGCTGACCGAGTTCGTCATCCACAAAACTGCCGCCGTAAGGTTCGTGCGTGTTCAGACCAAGCTGCCGCACCAATTCCGGCGGGGCATAACGGGCGATGAGTGGGCGGGCGTTGGCCAGATCTGAGAAAATCTCCTTAAAGAAGGCATCATGCGGATGGTGGGCATCGTTGCGAGATGCGGTGGGCATGGCTGGAGTATAGCAGGCTATCAGCAGCAGAACGCACCCTTGCGCCCTGCGCCCTGAATACAACGTGAAAGTGCTGTGATAGGGTATAAAATCGAGGCATGGCATTGCACATCAACCGACAATTTCGTGAGCAAAATCAACTAAGCGACTTGGCATATAGCCAATATGGCGATTTACCGCTAACCGACATTACCGAAGCCTATAGCCTAGCACGGCGCATCAATTTGAACCGCATCGGTCAAACGCAAGTTTTGCCGGCGCAAATGTATGCACTCTCGACATTAGACGATTGTGCGCGTGAAGTGCTGGCGGCCTATCGCACCGACATTGCCCCACAATTGCACCAAAATCTAAACGATTGGCTGCGCAATCAGGTGGGCGAGGCCGGTGTCGCCCGTTTGCTCACCGATTTTGTGCGCTCATTTCCGCCGCCGCCAGTTTATCGTGATGAATATGCCGCCGATACCTATTTAAATGGCGTGACGGATGGCGTGTCGAACCGCGAGCATATGCTCGAATCGCTCATTTTGGTGTGGCTGACCAACCAAAACCGAGCCGCCAGCAAACTAAAAGCCATTTTTGATGATGCGGTGTTGAATGGCGACGGCGTGCAATCGCACTATCACCTGCTGCTGGATGGGCTGAAGCAGTTTTATGACGAGCAGCCCAAATTGGACGCGGGCAACACGCAACGCAGTTTGCTCGAATTGCTTAACGCCCCGCTCAACGCCTCGCCCGATGACCTGATCGGACAACTGGCGCATATCGCCGAACATTGGCCCAACCAAGTGAGCAAGCCGCGCTTGGTGGATTTGGTCGCCAATACGCGGCGCGTTATTACATTGTTGCACGACGAAAATCGTTGGCTGGCGGGCGAGCAAACGCAGGCCGTAATAACGGCGGCGGCGCAAGCGGCGGGGGGGCATGTGGCAGGCGGGGAGGGCGCCACGGGGGAGGGCGGCGGCGGGGGGGCTGGGGGCGCGGCCCCCCCATTTCACCACCAAACGGGCGCCCCGCC
>JAHBAL020000291.1 GCA_018500105.2 Anaerolineae bacterium | reverse complement strand
GCTTATCGCCCATCAAGCCAAATGGCAACACGCCGCGCCCAGTCAACAGACCAAATAAAATCTTGGGCGTGCCATAATGCGGCCCGCCCACCACAATCAAACGCTGCACCTTGGCCTTGCCGCCCAGTTTTTCCACATAATAGCGGCTGACCAGCGTGCCCATGCTGTGCGCAATCAACACAATCGGGCGGTTGGCTTCGGGCACACGCGCTTGCCAATCATCAATCGCCGCCGCCAACGTTTGCGCCGACAGCCGATTGTCTTGCCGCCAATCATACGGCACTTCGAGCAAATTTTTGCCGCGCTCATAGCCCAACGCCTCTTCCAAAAAATCGCCCATACGATCATACTTTTCCTGCGTGATCAAATTGGGCACAATCACCACTTCGCCCACAATCCGTTTCGGCTGCAAAGGCGTATCCACTTTAAACAAGGCCGGCTCGCGCAGCAGCCGCGGGATGTTGGGCCAAATTTTTTCGCTGCCGCGATACAGCTCAGAGCCGAAAAAGCCGGGCACAAACACCACCGGCGGCAATCCTTGCTTGACACGCGGTGTCTCTAGCAGCGTCAAGTCGTCGGCCTCAAACGGTTTTTTAAAGGTGAGTTTGGCAAGGCCAATGCGAAAGGTGTCGCCGTCGCGCAGGTCGTAGCTGTCAATGCGCTTTTCGCCCAGCCACGTGCCATTTGTGCTGCCCAGATCGCGCAGCACAAAACGCTCACCTTGGCGCTCAATACGAGCGTGATGACGCGAGGCTTGTCCAAATTCGAGCGCCACATCGTTACTGGCCTGCCGCCCCAAGCTCAGGCTGTCGGCGGTGAGCGGCACTTCCCACGTTTTGCTGGGCGAATGGATAGCGAGGCGCGGCAAATGTGTGTCGTTCAACAGCATGGCTGGCGCCGCCTCAGCCAGTGTTCGCTCCAAATCACGCTCGCTGTCAATGATGGTCACGTCGGGCGTGGCCTCGGCGCTGCCCATCGCCGCCTCACAATACAAGGTGTGATCGCCAATCACAAAACGTTCGCCGGGTTTGAGCGCGTGTTGGCTGGCACGGTTGCCATTCACCCACGTGCCGTTGGTCGAATTCAGATCGTACAACACCATCTGACCATTTTCGAGCCTTAATTCGGCGTGTTGGCGCGATGCCTTAGCATCATTCAGGGTGACATCGTTGAGTGCCCCGCGCCCCAGCATGACGCTTGGCTTGTCTAGCAAAAAAGACTCACTTTGCCCCTGCGCCGTCAAAATAACCAGTTTGGTGGTCGTTTGCATAAGTGTTGTTCAAGCCGCTCGTTAACAAGCATAACCTGCGTAGGTATATATTTTGAATGAACAACGCCTCGTTGTCAATACGCCACAACGCTGATCTTAGAGGGGGCCGTCGGGACGACGGCCCTACGAGTGGAGCGCCGTCGTCCCGACGGCCCCGCGCCCGTTTGCTATGTGAATCGTCACAGTGTTTTTGGTGCGCCATGATGTAACACCACTACGGGGTGACATAGCCGTCGAGACGACGGCGCTACATTAGACGGCCCCACTAGCCCATTACCCGCGCAGGGCTTGGTCAAGGTCTGCGATCAAGTCGTCTACATCTTCGATACCCGCCGAATAGCGAATCAGCCCTTCGGGGATGCCCATCGCGGCGCGTTCTTCGGCGCTACATTCGACATGGCTGGTGGTGGCGGGTGGCCCACCCACCGTCTCGACTGCACCCAAATTGGCGGCGCGATGCATGAGTTTTAAACGTGGCAATACTTGCTTGACCGCCTCGAAACCGCCCTTGAGCGCAAAACTGAGCATGCCGCCAAAACCGCGCATTTGCTCAGCCGCGATGTCGTGCTGGGGATGCGATTCGAGACCCGGGTAATTGACGACGGCGACAGATGGCTGCTTGTCGAGCCAACGGGCGATGTGCATGGCGTTGGCGTTTTGCTGACGAATCCGCAAATGCAGTGTTTTCATGCCGCGAAGCAGCAAATAGGCGCTCATCGGGTCGAGCGTGGCCCCGTTGATTTCGCGGAAATGAAAAACCTGCTGCACCAAGTCGCGTTTGCCGCACAACACCCCGCCCATTGCATCGGCGTGACCGCCCAAAAACTTGGTGGCGCTGTGAATGACCAAATCGGCCCCCAGTGCCAGCGGGTTTTGGTTGATGGGTGTGGCGAAGGTGTTATCCAACGCCACCACCGCACCGCGCCGATGCGCCACCGCCGCCAATTGGGCGATGGGTTGCACTTTCAGCGTCGGGTTGGTCGGCGTTTCGAGATAAAGCAAATCGCAGCCTTTGGCGATCTCTTGCTCAATTTCGGCCACGTCGGTGGTGTCGCACAGCGCCACTTCGATGCCCCAGCGCGGCAAAAAGTGCAAAAATAGCAAGTTTGTGCCGCCATAGGTGTCTTTGGCGCTCACCACGCGCTGGCCCGGTTTGAGCAAGGCAAAAAACAGATTGCTGATGGCGGCCATGCCGGTGGCAAAACTGGTCACGCTTTCGGCGTTCTCTAACGCGCCGATCTTTTGCTCGAAGGCGGCGACGGTCGGGTTGGTGTTGCGGGCGTAGATATAGCCCGGCTTTTCGCCCAGCGCCACCTCGCGCCACGTGTCTACATCGGCGTAGCCATGCGCCACGCCCAACGAAATCGGCACGGTGGTGGCTCCGGTCAGCAGCAAATCTTGCTCACCCGCCCACACCGCCTTGGTCGCCATTGAGGTTGTGTTTGTCATGGGCGGTAATTTACCATAGCCATGCAAAAGACGTTGACGTTTCAGCACTCAGGCTCATGTGCTTTAGGCGCATGGTCTGGCGCACTTGGTCCAGTAGTTTTAGGGGTGGTTTTGGATTATTTATTGAGATAACAGTCATGACACGGAGTACGCAAAATTATAACAAATGATATTTAGAAAACATTTTATGATATACTCTGCTTCAGTTGATGTATAATACATATGTTGGGCCACTCGCCGAGAATGGAAATGCTGCGCCCGGTAAACTTGCAAAATGACGACTGAGGTTCGACTGGCGCGAGGATCTGATGTGGCGGGCTTGAGCAAAATCCGTTACGAAGAAAATCCTGCTATTCATGCGGACAGAATCGGCGCCGAACCGAAAGTGATGCGCTATTTTGTAGCAGAACTGCAGAACCGGCTTGTTGGTTTTGCACTGCTGATTTTGAGCGAACCACGGGACTGGACAGATGCGCACAAGCTCTTTCCGTTGATTGTCGATGTTTTTGTAGCAGAAGAGGATCGACGGCGAGGAATCGGCAGAAAACTGATCTACGCGGTTGAGCAAGATGCGCACAAAGCTGGATGTTTGGAAATCTACCTGTCGGTTGAACCAGAAGAAAACGAGCCTGCAATGCGTTTATACGAACGCCTGGGATACGAGCGAATGCAAAATGAACCTTACGACAATGACTGGTCGTATGTCGATTCAACGGGCAAAACGCACACCGGTCACGAACGCCTGATTGACATGAAGAAACGCCTCCAGTAAGCACGGGTTGCGCGTGCACGGTGTGGCCCAACAAGGCTCGGTGCCGACGCCCAAGGCCGCCGACTTTTCCGCCGTTTTGGGCTGTGTGGCCTTGGCCGCGGCACGAGCCTAGCGTTGGGCCTTTGCTTCAACCACACACCGAAGGGTTTGAAGTTCGAGACCGATGACCTGCATGCAGATAGATTTGCGCCGGATCTAGAATAAAGCACGTCACAAAAGCTGTAGTGATAATCGCTTCGAGAATCAACATGAATGAAATTGTCTGTAATATGAATGCCATCCCGAGCGCTGAGCGTGAGCTTCATGGGCGGCGCTGGAATTCGCTGTTGGCGCAGAAAATCTGCTCAGCAGAACTGGAATCTGGATATCGCTTGCTGTTTCCGGTATCGAGTGAAAATCTTGTTTTGTTGATGGAGGTCGTAAAGAACGAGCGACTATGCTGCCCGTTTTTGCACTTTCAGATTACGCTTGGTTCGGCGGGGGAAGCGGTAAGTCTGGAGCTGTCGGGACCAGAAGGCACGAAGGAATTGCTGGCATCAGAACTCCACTTGTAGGAGCACGTCATTTGACTTGATGCGATCATCAGCAGCAGAACTTTTCATGGTGTGAAGTGATCTCCTAAAAACAGAGTCACACCTTGCAGAATTGCGCAAGTAGTGACTCCATTTTTAGGGGGCACTTCAATTAGTATTAGGGAATCATTTCAAAATTGGGCGTAACTCAGCGTTTGCGCTAACGCTCCAACAAGAAATTTAGCACATCGGCTGCCGTGTAGCTAGTTTTGCCAGCCCGCACAAACTGCCCGGCCATGACCAAATCGTCGCCAGCGGTGACGATGGGCCGCTCGACATAGCCGCTGTTTTTGCGCAATTGCGGAAAACCGGCGGTGGCGAGCAAGTTGTTGCACAAACACGAGCGCCCAACCGTGTCTTCGAGCTTACCGCCCTTCTTAACATAATCATCCACCGGCTCGGCGGCGCAACGATAGACAAGCGAGCCGTCTTCCGTTTTATGCAGACTGCGCAAAAAGCCCAAATCGCAAATGCGCGGGCGCTCGGTGTATAGCTCAGGCACAGCCATCGTGTCTTTTGCCAACACCACCTTAAACGGAAAACCGGTGGGCGAAGCAACGGCGCTGGTGTAAACCTCAATTTCCTCATCGAGCACACTGCGCAACACTCGCGCCCGCAGCTTCGGCTCCATGCCCGAATCGTCGCACAAGGCGAAAGCCGAACCAACCTGAATGCCCGCCGCGCCCGCCGCCAATGCCGCCTTGAGTTGCGACGGGTTGCCATAACCACCCGCCAACCAAAATGGCAGGCCAAATTGCTTCATCTTTTCAAGGTCAACCACATCTTTTTCGCCATAAATCGGCTCACCTTTGTCGTTAAATCGCGCCGCGCCGCGTGGTGGGGCGTTGTGCCCGCCCGCCGTTGGGCCTTCGATCACAAAGCCGTTCACCGCGCCTTCGCTGCGTTTGATCAGCGCTTGGGCCAAAATGACCGACGAGACAATGGGAAAAAAGAGTGGACGTTTGAGCGGGCCAACCTTTTCAGCGATGCCCGGAAAAACCTCATTCGGGTCGAAATGAATACGATAATCGTCATCCGGCTTGGCCCCACCCACATCGAGGCGATACGACACCGGTTGATGATTGGCGAGTTTGTCCAAAATACCCGCGATTTGGGTCGGGATGCCCGCGCCCATAATGACGACATCCACCCCGGCCAGCATCGCGCCATATAGCGAGGCCATCGTCGGCATTTGCACCTTTTCGAGCAAATTCACGCCTACGATCCCGTTGTGGCCCTCTTTTGCCAGCCACACCTCAACAAAATTGCCCAGCGCCGTCACGCGGTCGAGGTAGCGTTGGGGTTTGATGCTATAAGCCGCTGGGGTTTTATAGGGCATGTCGGGCGTTTTGCCGCCTTCGACATAATAGCGCTCCATAATGTCTTGCACTGGCTCATCCAACGGAAAACTGGCGAGGGCGCGGCGTGTATGCCCCTCCAAATCGCCATCGCGCAAGCGGCTGGCGATGACGCGGCTGATGCCTGTGCCCGAAACAATGCCCATTTGCCCATATTGCGACACGGCTTTGGCTAATTTCCAATCTGAAATGGCGACGCCCATGCCGCCTTGAATAATAACTGGTAGACTCATAAATGAATGCCTGATGAGTATACCAAGCTATCCCCGCATCCGATGATAATTGGGCCAACTATGACGATTAGAGCCTTAATTTTTGACATCGGTGGGGTGCTGTTGCGCACGTTGGATTGGAGCAAGCGTTATGAATGGGAGCGCAAGCTCAATTTGCCGCACAATAGCCTAGAGGCGCTAGTGCATGGAACAACGCTCAACACCCAATTTGAGCGCGGCGAAGTGGCCTTCGATGCGTTTTGGGATGCGGTGGGCCGGCGCTTGGGCGTGCCCGCCGAGCTTGTGACTCAATTCCGCGAAGATTTTTATGCCGGTGATGCGCTCAATCAAGCATTATTGGCGCGTATTCGTCAATGGCGGCGCGATGGGTTGAAGATCGGCATCATCAGCAACGCCCCGCCCAGCCTGCGTATGACGTTGCAGCATCGGCTGCACATCGTTGACGATTTTGATCACATCGTCATTTCTGCCGAGGTCGGTGTGCGCAAGCCTCATGCACGCATCTACGAAATTGCGCTCGAGGAATTGGATGTGGTTGCCGCCGAGGCCGTGTTTGTGGATGACCTGACCGAAAATATCGCGGGGGCGCAGGCCGTCGGCTTGCACGGCGTGCATTTCACCGACACCGCGCCTGCTGTGGCGGCGATTGAGGCGTTGTTGGCTTGAGTGTGTGATTTCGGTGTAAAAACTTATACCAATTGCTTAATCAAAGTGGACAAGGTTGTAGGGGTAAGGCATTCGCCAAGGCATCGCCCCCAAGCGTAAATCGCTCAATGGGTGACGGCGAATGCCTTACCCG
>JAHBAL020000446.1 GCA_018500105.2 Anaerolineae bacterium | reverse complement strand
AGATGTGTATAAGAGACAGGTGGATGGGTTGCCGCTCGGCATTGAGTTGGCAGCAGCATGGACGCGCATGTTGACGCCAAGCGAGATTGTGCAAGAAATCGAGCAAGACCTCGATTTTCTCAGCACGCCCAGCCAAGATTTGCCCGACCGACATCGCAGCATGACGGCGGTGTTTGACTATTCGTGGAATTTGCTCAGCCCAATCGAACAGCGTATTTTTTGCCAATTGGGGCTATTTAGCCAAAGTTTTAGCCGCGAAGCCGCCGCTCAAATTGCCGGTGCGTCGTTGTTGCGGCTGACGGGGCTGGTGGATAAGTCGCTGGTGCAGCGCAGCGGCGACCAGCGCTATCAATTGCACCAATTATTGCGCCGCTTTGCCGAAGCCAAGTTACGCGAACGGCCCGATTTATTTGCGGCGTGTCGGCAGCGCCATTGCCAATTTTTTGCCGATTTCCTCACGGCCCGCACCAGTGATCTGATCGGCAGCCCGCGCCAAAAATTGGCGCTCGATGACGTCGCCGCCGAGCAAGATCATATTCGCATGGCATGGGCCAGCGCCATCGAAACGGGAGCGATTACCGAGATTGGGCAATTATTGGCTGGCACATTTCATTTTTACGATTCGCGTAGTTGGTTCCGTGAAGGGGCTGACACCTTTGGCAAAGCCATCGCCGCCCTCGACCACATGACGGACGCTGCCGATGCATTCGCCCAAGCCAAGACGTTGGCGCGTTTGTGTTCGCGCTGTGCTTGGCTGCTCAACCGCTTGGGCGCAATCGAACAAGCCACGCCGTTGCTTGATCGCGCCATGACATTATTTGAGCAAGTGCAAATGCCCGAAGGCATTGCGTTTGTATGGAATGCGCAGGCCGATATCGCTTATGGCTGTGGCGACTACGCGCTCGCGCAAACTTATTATGAGCAGGCCGAGTTAGGCTATCGTCAGGTCGGATATCGCCCCGGATTGGCGCGGGTGTTGATGGGATTGGGCAATGTGTGGGCGGCCCGTGAGACAGATGACTTTAAAAACAGCATCCATTATTACGCCGATGGGTTATATGAGGCCCGCGCCGTGCAAAACCGCGTCGAAGAAGCCCGCGCCTTGGTCAATCTCGGCACCATTGCCCTGACCCAACAGCATCTCACCCGCGCTGGCGAATTGTTTGAGCAAGCCATTACCGCGTGTCAAGATATCGGTGACCGACGGGTATTGTCTATTGCGTTAACCAACTTGGGTGAGGTGTATGACCGCGCCGGTGATTTAGGCAAGGCCCGCCAAATGTTTGAGCACGGTCTGCGCCTCAAACGCGAGATTGGACATCAACGTGGGGTGGCGTTTGCGCTGATCTCGCTGGGCGATGTCTTGTGGAAATTGGGCGAGCGCAACGCAGCAAAACAACATTATCGAGATGGGCTGCAACTCGCCATGTCCATTCATGCGCAGCCGGTGGCATTGACAGCCTTGCTCGACCTCAGTGATATCGCACAAACCGAGGGCAAGTTAGCTTTGGCCGCCAGCATCTTGGCTTGTGTGCTACAACATCCGGCGCTCGAGCAATTCCAGCGCGTCGCCGCGCAAACTCGTATCGAGCGCCTTGCGGCTGAATTGGGGGCCAACACCGTCGAGCAACTTCGGCAACAGGCGCAAACCCAATCGCTTACCCACACTGCCGCACTCGCCATGACCGTTTAACCCCCTAAACTCATTTCACTTGCTCTGCCCTGGTCACCGAAATGGTGCAAAACGTCACATTTGAATTGGGGGTGAGCGGGCCGGTGACATAGCCGGTCAATTTGACTTTGTCATTATGCCCAAGCACATTGCCGTTGTCGTCGCGGAATTTAAGATCGGTGTTTTTAAATTGGGCAGGGGGTAATTCCATTTGATTGCGGCTACTGCCAACTGAAAATTGCGCCCAATGCCATTGGCCTTGGGCTTCGGCATTGCCCCAAAAGTGCATCGAGCATTTGCTGCTTGTGCATTCGATACGCGGCGGCAATCGCGCAAAACCGACCACTTCGACGTTCTTTTTGTCATTTTTGCAAATGTCACCAAATTGAATGGGTGTGCCGGGGTTCTTGCCATTGCAAGCCACCAACACCAACGAAATTGCTGCCATTGCGCCACTCATGGCGATCAGGCGGGTTTGAAGTTTTGAGAAAATCATAGTTTTGTAAACCGTGTTTGGGTAGTGGATAGTGATAGTGGATAGTGGATAGTGGATAGTGGTGATCGGCAACACCTACTATCACTATCCACTATCACTATCCACTACCCACCACTACCCACCAGCGATGGGTAAAAACACACGGATAGATGAACTGGGGGTGGAGGAATCGAGGTTGAGGGCGAAGCCGGGGCTTTCGAGGTTGGCTTTGTCGCCAAGGCCGATATCGAAGCCGCGCAGAACCGTGACCCAACTCGATTCGGTCAATGTGCTGAGGTTGGCATGACTGGCCCGCCGAATGACCGCCGCGTTATTCTTGGTAATGTGTGCATACGTCCAATATTGCTTGCTATCGCTGTCAAAATGCCCGGCGGGGATGCCGCCCGTCATATTTGACAAGATGCTCTGATAGCTAAATATGCCATCCAACGCCGCGCCGGTCCACACCGAAATGCTCGGTCCATGCGAGATATACAAGACGAATTGCTTGCCGTCGTAAAAAATATCGGGGTCAGAGCCGCTGGTAAATTGCGAGCCTGTGCCCAATTTGATCACAGCCCGATGCCCGGCCACCGGCTCGAATTTCGTGCCATCGCTGCCCGCCACCTCGACAATCGAATCAATGTATTTCTCACAAGTGTTTAGCCCCGGGGCACATTGGGCTGGGTCGCCATTACGCACAAACCCATTCAGATAAAACATCACCAAACGGCCTTGTTTGTCTATAAACAGCGACGGATCAACACCATCCCAACCAGTCACGGCAATATTGGTCTCAAGTTGACCCGTGTCGAGGCGATATCGCGCCAATTTGAGATTCGACGTATAGATATACAACACATTGCCGCGCCGAATGACATCGGGCACAGAGCCAGCATAAGGCTGCCAATTGGGCAACAATTGCCAACGCTCGCCGTCGTCGCTGTGCGCCACATACGTTTGGTGGCTTTGCGGGCTATTGCAATTGGCGGTCTTGGCGGGGTCGCAGGCGTGAAACGAGAGCAAATATTTGCCAATCGCCATCTGTTTGCCTTTGGCGGGCGTCGGCACAGACACATTGCTACACGCCACCAAAACCAGCGCCAAAATGCCGCCCAGCCATAATCGCAGGTTCAAGCGTTGCGTCGGCATCATTGCTGTTTCTCCTGATACAACGTTTTGCAATTTGGGCATTGCACCATGTGGCTGATGCCGCTGATCGGCAAAATTGGGATGACAAAAAACAAAGTGACGAAACGCATCCCTTGCTTTTTGACAAATTGGCCCATCGTGCCACATTCGCCGCATTTCCATGTGTCTGGGGTCAAGTCGTTGCCCCATTTAAAAAATTTAGACCCGATGATTAACATGTTTTCCTCCTTGGGTTACGCCGTCTTAACTTCGGCGCGGTTCAAATTGGCAAATTCGCGGGCAATGGCATCGTTGGCAAACGAAAAGTTCACGCCATTGGTGTGGGGATGCACAGAAAGCCCGATATTACCCGATTCAAAATAGAACAGCGGCATGTCTTTCATGGTCGGCCATTTTTTGCTGAGGATGTATTTGCACACAAAGCCTGTCGCCAGCGCCGCCAAAAACAAGGCGACAAACGGCCCCAGCCCAAACACCGCCCCACCCTTCAGCCGCATCGCCGCCGCACCGACAAATACCGCAATGACCAACAACACGCTGGCCAGCAAAAACACAACGCGGGCAATACGCCGATTGCGTTTGGCCTCTTGCATGGCTTGCTCAGAATAGGGCACTTTGACCTTGGCCGACATGATGCGCCGCCCATATTTGTAGGACGCGATCACCCATTCGCTACGCTGCGCGGCCTCGCCAGTGTAGACACAGCGGTTCGGAAATTGCAACGCAAAGGCTTGCTTGCTTTGGCTCGTTTGATGGGGGATAAATACTTGTGTGCTCATGGTGTTACCTCTTAAATCAACCGCTTAATCAAGCTGAAATAAATCAAGTTGCATAAATTGCCACGTCACCCCGAAGCGAAGCGAGGGGTCTTTGCGGAAAATCGGCTCGATGATTAAATTTCCGCAAAGATTCCTCCTCGTGCCTCGTCGGAATGACCCGCAAAATATAGGCAATTAAAATCCATCTTGA
>JAHBAL020000382.1 GCA_018500105.2 Anaerolineae bacterium | reverse complement strand
AGATGTGTATAAGAGACAGGTATACAGCAGTTCGGCGGCGCGGCCTTGCCCGATCACCCTCGGCAAAAGCGTGCATGCGCCCATATCGCATCCCGCCAGCCCCACCCGCGTAAATAAAAAGGCGGTTTTGGCGTTACTCGTGCCATAGCGAAAATCGGAGGCCAAGGCCACCATCGCGCCGGCGCCCGCACAAATGCCATCAATGGCGGCGATGATCGGCTGCGGGCAACTGCGCATGGCCTTGACCAAATCGCCGGTCATACGGGTGAAATCGAGCAATTCCGGCATACTCATGCGCGTAAGTGGGCCGATGATCTCGTGAACATCGCCGCCGCTGCAAAAATTGCCACCAGCGCCCGTCACCACCACCGTTTTAATGTCACTGGCATAAGTCAGCCCGCGAAACAAATCGCGCAATTCGGCATACGACTCAAACGTAAGCGGATTTTTCTTCTCTGGCCGATTGAGCGTAATTGTGGCAACTTTGCCACTCACCTGCCACAAAAAGTGTTGGGCTTGATAATTGGAGAAGGATTTTTTGTTCATCTTTAATTTTTAGGGATGGGGGAGGAGTAATGAGTAATGAGTAATGAGTAAGACTATTGCGTTGAAATAAATAACAGAATGCGTCTGCACGGCAATCAATCCTTCGTCAGGCTCAGGACCGTTCTACATAACAACGCCGATTACACCGGCTGAGTTTGCAGCCCACGTCGTGGGCGTTGTTATGTAGCGCGGGGATTGCTCCCCGTGCGGGTGCGGCATATGGAATTTTGCTGCCCGCTAAGATTTTCAATCGCTCATTTATTTTCGCTGAATAGCCCAATGAGTAACGATTTCATAATTACTTATTACTCGTTACTCGTTATTCGTTACTCATCCCCCATCACTCGTCATCTAATCGTCTAACGGTCACCCTCAGGGCATTCACAATTGGCTGTTCGGACGCTAAAATGAGATAGCCACCGCCGCCAGCGCCAGAAATTTTCCAGCCGAGCGCGATATCTTTAAATTGTTCAATGAGTTCAAAAATGGACGGATTGACCATGTTCGGGAACATGGCAATTTGCGCCTCGAACGATTGGCGAAATGCTTGCCCGAACGCCCGCGCATCTTGCGCCAAAATCGCATTCCAGCAAGCATCGGTTGCATCGGCCAAGGCTTTAGCGCCCGCAGCCGTAATGTTGGTATTGCTCAACACGCTATAACCCGATTCACGCGGGCCAAGCGGAATGAGATGCAACATGCGCTCGACAAACGCCAGCGCATGGGCGTCGTTGAGCGTGTCTATGCGGTGCGGCCAATATTCGCCGCTATAGTGCGACCGCGCCAGACCCGGAAAAACGAGGCCAATGGTGTCTTGTGCGCCCGAAAATTCGGTCGTGCCGGGCGGATTGTCGTAGCAAAACAACAGTTTGGCGATCTTGTGCGGGTCGCCCACCGGCAATTGGTTGCCCCACAACGCCACTGCCTTGCGCCGCGTGCTGGTCGCCATACCACTGCGTTCGTTAAATTCGACGGTCGGCTCAAGCGATACGGTAATGACTGCGCCGGGATGCAATTTCGACACAAACGGTTGATCCAGCCAACCGCCCGCAATATCAATGCGGTAGGGCATTCGATCTTGCTGGCGCAATGACGTGGTTGAGCGTGCCTGCAATCCCTCGCGGGGCTGACGCCGCAACACCACATATTCGACGCCCAACTCGGCGCACAATTTTTGCTTGGCTGGCGTGTTGCCATCCTCGTTGACGACAAACAGATCCGGCTTAATTGCCTTTAGCTCGGCGACAAAATCCAAATGCCCCGACCCACTCGACACAAAGGCGTTTTTGACGCAGCCAATCGCCCGAACCATAAACAAACGCTCATTTTCGTCGTTATATGGCACACGCCCTTTCAAAGCGAACACGGTTTTGTCTGAGCCAAGCGCCACATACAAATCGCCATAAGCCGCCGCTTGCTGAAAAAATTCAACATGCCCGCTATGCAACATATCGTAACACCCGCTCACGAATACTTTTTTGGTCATAGGCGTTTGGGGAAGTAGTCACCAGTAGTCAGTAGCCAGTAGCCAGTAGTCAGTAGTCAGATCAAGTCTTGAGTTACTGTCTCTTGATTCTTGATTCTTGGTTCTTGATTCTTGGTTCTTGGTTCTTGATTCTCCTATCTGACTACTGACTACTGACTACTAACTACTGTCCCGCCAATTTTTTACCCATCCCTTGCTTCAATTTGTGCAACAAGCCATAAAGTTGCTGTTGCTCAACGGGCGACAAACTGCGCATCATGCCCACAATCCATGCCTCGTGGGTGCGGGCCATCACGTCGAATGATTGCCGCCCCGACTCGGTTAGCCGCACCCGCCACGAGCGACGATCGCCCGGAATCTCAATGCGCTCGACCAAGCCGTCTCGCTCCAGTTGGTCGGTGATGCCCGTCACATTGCCGCCCGACACCATCATGCGTTGCGACAGCTCGCCCATTTTCAGCCCATCTGGGGCGCGTTCCAACTGCGCCATCAGGTCAAAACGCGGCAAGGTAATCTCAAATTCCTCGCGCAAACGGGTGCGCACCTCGGTTTCGATCAGGGTGGTGCAGGTCAGCAAACGCAACCACAAGCGCAGCGACACATGGTCACGCTCGCTGCTATCAGTTTCACGGTCAATCATGTTTGGTGTCATCATTTTGGAGTCAAGGGAATAGAGATTAGAGATTAGAGGTTGGGGCAAATATTAACATCGTAAAACCCTTAATCCTTACTGACGTTACGCAAGGCTCAAATTTTTTTACCACAAAGCGCACAAAGAACTCAAAGATTTGTATCCGAAAGCCTTCTTTTCTTTGTGGCCTTCGTGCGCTTCGTGGTGAAATACTTACCTTGTGCGTAAGGTGAGATCCTTAATCTCTCATCCCAAATTCCCAATCTTCTTTAAATTGCAACCTCGCGGCCTTCGCGTTGGCTGCGATAAATGCCGTCTAAAATCGAAATCACCTGCAAACCCGCCTCGGCTGGCACGGGTGACGGGCGACCTTCGGCAATGGCGCGGGCAAATTCGACACATTCGAGCGCATGCGGCTCCATCGCATCACGGGTAATTTGCAAAGTCCGGCTATACAATTGTTGCGTGTCGTAATTGGTGCTCAAAAATTCGGCTTTAGGCCAATGAGCGCCGCCGTCTTTGCCATACAACCAAATTTGCATGTCTTCGCCCAACGTATTGTGATGCAAAAACCAGCTCACTTCGAGCATCAGCGTCGCGCCATTTTCAAAGCGCACAAACGCCGCCGCAAAATCTTCAACATCAAAATCTGGCGCGGGCGGCATTGGCCCACTCCGCCACACACTAAATTGCCCCGGCACATGCCCCAACATGTTTTTTGCCACGCCCGTCACCGCCACCGGCTTGGGATTGCCCATCAGCCATAGCGTCAAGTCAAGCACATGCACGCCAATGTCAATACATGGCCCGCCGCCACTCAGCGACTTTTTGGTAAAACCCGGCGTCGGGATCATGGCATTGCGGCGCAGCATCCAACTACGGGCATGATAAATTTCGCCCAGCGCCCCCAGTTCGATCTCGCGTTTGATGGCCTTCGACACACCTGCAAAGCGAAAATGCTGCGCTGTCATCAACATTTTGCCGCTGCGATCACGCGCCGCGATCATGTCACGAATGGTGTCGGGCGTTGGGGCGAGTGGCTTCTCGCACAGCACGTGCTTGCCTGCATCCAAGGCCGCAATCGTCAGCGGCGCATGAAACATATTCGGCACGCAAATGTCCACAATGTCAATATCTGGGTCTCGAATCGCGTCATATGGGTCGTTAAACAGCTTCGCACCAGCATTCGATTTACCCCAGTCGGCCAGCGCCGCTGCGCTCACATCTGCACCAGCCACCACTTCGGCATCTGCCGATGCCGCCCAGCCCGGCATGTGCGTCTTTGCAATCCCGCCCACGCCAATTATCGCAACTTTTAGTTTTTTTGACATAGTTTTAATGCTAAGTTTTAAGTTTGAAGTGCTAAGTGCTAAGTGCTAAGTGTTGTCTCCACTTAGCACTTAGCACTTAGCACTTCAAACTTAGTTCATCACTTCGCCGCCCGCGACCGCGATGGCTTGACCGGTGATGGATTCGGACCCCGGCAAACACAGCCACGCCACTGCGTTGGCGACCTCTTCGGGCTTAATGAGGCGCTTTTGCGGGTTGCCTTTTACCAATTCGGCAATGGCCTGCTCGGCGCTACGCCCAGTTTTTGCAACGATATTATCCACCGACGCCGCCACCAAGTCGGTATCGGTGTAACCCGGACAAACAGCGTTGACCGTCACGCCTTTTTGCGCCAACTCAAGTGCCAACGCCCGTGTAAAACCGATCACCCCATGTTTGGCTGCGCAATAGGCGCTGACATAAGCATAGCCAAGCAAACCGGCTGTGCTCGCCACATTCACAATGCGCCCCCAGCCCGCTTTGCTCATAGCCGACACCACCTGTTGGGTGCATAAAAATGTGCCGGTCAAATTTAGCGTCAGCATTCGTTGCCATAAATCGAAGTCAGTTTTGTGAATGGGCGCACTTTCGGCGTTACCCGCATTGTTGACCAAAATCGTCACTGGGCCAAAGGTTGCGCTGGCCTTGGCAAAGGCATTGACCACCGATTCAGCCTGCGTAATATCCACGACAATGGCTTGCGCGACTGGGCCAAACGCCGCATCTGTTTGCGCATTTAACTGATCTGCCTTGCGCTGCAATCGCCCGCCATCCCGCCCCATCAAACTAAGCCGTGCCCCATGCGCGACAAACGCATCTGCAATCGCCGCGCCAATCCCGCGCCCCGCACCCGTAATTGCCACATGTTGCCCCGCTAATAAGTTTGACATAAGTTAGTTAGTGAGTGGCAGGTTGCAAAGTTGCAGGTTGCAGGTTGCAGGTTGCAGGTTGCAGGTTGCCGCTTTGCTACTTTGCCACTTGCAACCTGCCACTTTGCCACTCTTAACCCATAAATTATATCCATAAATTTTAGGACTGAAATAATGACATCGAAAGTATTCGGCGGGCGCTGAGGCGAGCAACGGTATACATGGCCTTAAAAATTTCGCGCGATGAGATTTTGGAGCGCCCATGCAGCCGATCTTCAAAGAAAATGGGCACTTCGGCAATGCGCCAGCCAGCCCGTTGCACCAGCCAAATCATTTCGGTGAGGAACGAATAGCCATTCGAGAAAATTTGGTCGAGCGGAATGTCACGCAGCACTTCAGCGCGATACAGCCGGAACCCGGCGGTGCAGTCATGTGCCCGCACCCCTAGCGCCACGCGGGCCATATTGTTGGCGGTGGCGCTGAGCAATTTGCGTTGTAACGGAAAACGCACCCCACCGCCTTTCACATACCGCGAGCCAATGACCAAATCAGCCTCACCGAGTTTGGCAATCATGGCAGGGATGTAGCGCGGATGATGCGAAAAGTCGCAGTCCATCGTCAGCACGCCCGCCGCCCCATTCGCCAGCGCATGACGAAAACCAGCGATATAAGCCGTGCCCAAACCCAATTTGCCCGCCCGATGCACCACCTGCACCCGATGATCTCGCGCCGCCCAAGCGTCAGCCAGTTTGCCTGTGCCGTCCGGCGAATTGTCATCTACCACGCACACATGCAGTTCGGTTGTGTCTTGGTTGAGCGCCAGCAATTGCGGCAGCATCAATTCAATATTATCGGCCTCGTTATACGTTGGCAATACGACGGTCAGCATTACAGTTGGGAATGATGAATGATGAATGATGAGTTATGAGTTATGAGTTATGAATGATGAATTTTTATTCGTTACTCGTTAATTGTGACTCACTCATAATTCACAACTCATAACTCATAACTCATAACTCATAACTCATCATTACTTTTCGATGAGTTCTATTTGCAGGGGCGTGACGCTACGGTTGACGATTTCAACTTCTTCTTGAATGAGCGAGGCCCAAACATAAAACGGATTGCGAGCGGGCACTTTGGTCAATTTGATACAGCCGCGCACCTCGACTTGCTTGCCAACGCCTAAATAATAGAGAGGCTGTCCATTGCTCATCACCACATCAAGCTGATCTTTGCCACCCACCGCCCAGCGCCAAGGGTGATCGGCCCCGGCGTTGCTCTCAAAATTAATGCCAATGCGCCACACCCCCGGCTCTTCTTTAAAGCCTTTGCTATACCAATTTTCATTCATGCGATAACAATCGGCGTTGTCGAAGGGGCCAGCCGTGCGAAGCGGCACTTTGCCGATGTTGCGCACGGTGGTTGTGAAATACAGCGTGTCGCTCAACACCATTTTGACCGACGGCCCCTTTTGCGACCAATCAACCCCGTTGCCGCTGCTGGGCTGGGTGACAATTTCGGCCACCGGGCGACCGCTGTCGCGCACCGTAATCGGCGCGGTCAGCACATGGCGTTGCCCAATTTGGTCTTCAGATTGCGCCACCAAAACATATTGCCCATCGTCGGGCGGGTCGGCGCCCAAGTCAATGCCGCCGTCAAAGTCGAACTGATAGCGCCCCGGAATCACTTGGCGCGTATCGTTGTCGGTGACGGCCCGCACCACATTGCCTTCTCGGCGCGGCACTTCGTAGCGGTAGCCATTCGCACTCTCCACATACACATTCAAATTGGCACGTTGGGTCAAATACAGGTTGATATACACACGGTCATCAATCGCATCACGGTTTGGCGAAAAGACATTGGTCGAGACGGTGAAGTCTCTGATTTCGGGGAAAGGTGTGTTGACGTCAGTGATTTTGAGCGTCCCACTGCTTGATTGAGTCGGCTGTCCGTCCACTGAGCCATCTACATGCCAAGTGTAATCGCCATTGGGCAGCAATTTGCCATTTGCAACGCCGCTAAACAGATATTCGTAAGCCTGCGGGCTGGGGTTGCGCGGCTCATCGCGCCGAAGATCATAGCGTTGTCCGGCTGCGTCGGTCAAATAAATCGAAACGCGCATCGGGACACCGACCTTGTAGCTAATCCGCGCAATGTCTTCTTTGCCATCGGCATTGGGCGAAATTTGCGCAGGCGACA
Organism: Anaerolineae bacterium; assembly: GCA_018500105.2. Lineage (GTDB taxonomy): Bacteria > Chloroflexota > Anaerolineae > J036 > Brachytrichaceae > AQU-03. Next base: position 342 of record JAHBAL020000382.1, on the reverse strand, counting down.
CCGTGACGTTGCTCAACGGTTGACCGCTTGTCGCACATGCCGCCAAAACGCCGACAAACCCAATCATCACCCCAAAACGCCGCACGCTCGGCCAAATTTTGCTTTTCATAAACAATACGATAAGATAAAAGGGCATAATCGTAACATCAACTCAATCATTGGTCTCAATAATCGGCGAGGCGTTCAAGGCTGTTCAAAGTCGCCTCGTCATTCCCGCGAACGCGGGAATCTATAACCAGACAAGCATAGGTTGGCTGGTTTGCCGCAATTTTGCTCTGACACATTGTGGATCTCCGCGTTCGCGGAGATGACGGGTTAAGTAGCGTGCTAACTTTTGAAAAG
>JAHBAL020000263.1 GCA_018500105.2 Anaerolineae bacterium | reverse complement strand
TTGCCGCAATAGCCAAATGGACAAACACAATAGACCCCGCATATTTTTACCTGCCAATTTTCAGATGTTTACGAGCAAAGATATGTGCGAGCTTTAATTAATTTGTCTATAAGGCGTATTGTCAGTATTTACTAAAATGGCATTTCGTCTTCGATTTTCATTTTTGAAAACTTTGAAAATTTAGCATTAAGGTAGTGAAGAATTGTTCGAGCTGCATTTATCACTAGAATAGCTTCATCTTGCTCTAGAAGTTCGTTATTTGGATGAGCTACACTTGCATGGTTTCGGATGGGATTTAAAGAATCCAAAATTCCGCCAAATCCCCGAATAATTTTTGTAACTTCTTCGGCACGAGAACCAAAGCCATTAAGTGCAGGATGTTGTGTCTTAAGCGCTTTAAAAAGCTCATTGATAGATGCCTCAGCAGAATGTGTAATTCTTGCATCTGCGCATACAGCAATTAAATACCCGTGGAGCGCTGTGTGAATTCGATCTACGCCGCTAGTCGCGCCGCTGGTTTGCACTAGCATTTCAGCGTCCTTGATTGCACGTTCTACTACATCTGAAGTGATTATGAGATTGGGTGTCGCTATCGTTGGCACACCCGCTAGACGGCCTGCCAAAAGGGTAAACGTTTGATGAAGCTCTTTGGTGCGAATATTAGACGAACCAGCCGGATACTTTTCTAGTATTCCGCGAATTATGATTGCTTGAACGTTGGGAGGGTTCTGCTTAAGAATTGTGATAAAGCGTTCTCGCGTTGTTCCAAGGTAATCGTTGGGATTAATATCAAGATCGCAGAATTCATGATAGAACTCAGCGTGCGTACGATAAGAAAAGTCTCCCAAGTATCCGCCACTCACACCGATGTAATGGTTAACGAGTTTATAAATGTCTTTATTAGTCAACAATGCCATGTTACGACTGTTATTAATGTGCATACAATCTGCTATGAGATGAATTATGCCTCAATGAGGCAAAAAATAGCAAAAATAATTTATTGTCTTAGCCGTTGCATTGGACAATTATTGCTTTGAAATGTGAATTCTCCGATCCCACTCTTCTAAAATTTGTCCTGTCGACGATTGACGCGGCAGCACAGCCACACCTAAAGCGAAAACCTCAACATCCTTGTGTTGCATACGCCATATTCCCGCGTCCCCCTAAAACTTCTGGGAATTGTGTTCCATTCCCCAAATTCACAGTTGAATCAATGGCAGGACTGAGGTTGATTAGTATTTGATAGCCGCCAATCACTCCCCAATCATGAATTTGATGCGCTCCCGAATGCCCTCACTAAACTCACTAAATTCAGCATCTGTCAACAAATTCATGGAGCAGATGAGGCCTAGCTGTTGGAGTGCATTAGACCGACGCGGATTGTTGAATGTCAGTGCGACATCGTCGTCACGTTCATGCAATAGGCTAAACAACTTTTGGTATCGCTGATGATTGGTAAGCGTTGTGTCGTCGGTAACCTCTCGCACCATATGCAGTGAATTGGCGCAATGGCGGTCTAGCGCGACAGCAGACAGCCTGCGAAATATTTTCCAATCGCTTTCTGAAATTGTGTACATTAATAAACCTTAGTGTGTGGCGGGTTACTTATATTGCCCGCCACACAATTTGATTCGGACTATCCAACCAAATCCACATATTCTTGCCGAAGCACGGCGTCATCACTGATGCCAAAACGGGCGAGCAATTTGCCGATGACGGCGGCCTTGCGCTCGGCATCGCGCACGCTCCATGTGCGGCTTTTCAGTTCGACAAAATAGCCATCGCGGGCGGGGCTAAGCACGCGGTCGAGGTTGATAAACAACTCGTCATCGTCGAAAATGATTTCCCAGCGCAGCCGCTCCTTTTCGACCTGCGCCTCACGGGCTGGCTTAAAGTATTCGCGGTAAAAACGCAAGCTGCGGTCTGCCGGCGCCATGAAGCGCACCCGCGACAGCAAGATCGAATGCGGAAATTCGCGCTCGGTTTGCCCACCCACCAACGTCAGACGATAGCGGCTGGCACCGAGGTGATTATTGTCGTCCACCCGCACATCTTCGCGATAGCGCAAACGCGATTTTTCTTCGGCAAAATAGAAATAAGTGTCGTATTGTTTATAGTGAACATGCCGAACCACATTAATATCTTTGTCGAAATTGATGATATCAATAATGGGCTGAATATCGTTGACATGCGCCTTCACTTGCACCTCAAACGACTTTTCTTGTTGCACGCCACTAATGGCCGCCAATTTGCGCAGCACGTCGCCTTCGCGCTCGGCCAAAAAGTCGCTGATGCGCCGCGCCATCGCATTCGATTCGGCCTTCACTTGGGTCTCATTTAGCGTCAACAAGGCACGGTCACGCATCAAAAATTTGCCGTTTACCATCGTATCGCGCACATCTGCCGCCTTGCCCGCGTAGACCAGTTGGGTATAAATGGCGTTGGCATCGCGCTGATAAAAGGCGGGTGTGTTGTGCAAGGTGTCCAAATTCACCACAATCAAGTCGGCGCGTTTGCCGACTTCTAGTGAGCCGGTGAGATGCCCAATATGGCACGCCCGCGCCCCGCCGATGGTCGCCATCATCAAGGCCGTTTTAGCCGGAATCGCCAACGGGTTTCGGGTGTTACCTTTGGCCAACAACGCCACCAAGCGCATCTCTTCGAAGTGGTCGAGATCGTTGTTACTGGCGGGGCCGTCGGTGCCAATGCCAACCGTCACGCCAATATCAAGCATATCTTGCGTGCCGGCGATGCCGCTGGCGAGCTTGAGGTTGGCGGCCGGGTTGTGGCTAATGCTGGCTCCGGCATTCTTCAGCACGCGCATCTCACTTTGGTCAATCCACACGCAATGGGCGGTGATGACCTTGGCCTCAAGCACGCCGCATTTTTTGATCCAATGCACCACCGACATGCCATGTTGGGCGCGGCTATCGTCTAGCTCTTGTTTGGTTTCGGCAATGTGAATGTGCAGCGGCACATCATGCTTAAGCGCAATTTCGGTGCAGCGGCGCATCAATTGTGGGCTGCACGTATAGGGCGCGTGCGGCGCGATAACCGGCACGATCAGCGGGTGATTCTTCCACTTGGCGATGAATTTATCGGTAAATTCGAGGCTCTCGTCGGGCGAAGCCGAGTCGGGCGTAGGAAAGTTCATCAATGACTGGCTACACAAGGCGCGTATCCCCACATCGGCCAGCGTTTGGGCAATGGTGTCTTCAAAATAATACATGTCGTTGACACACGTCACCCCGCTGCGAATGGCCTCTGCGACGGCCAACTGTGCGCCCAAACGCACAAATTCGGGCGAAACAAATTTTTGCTCGGCGGGCAACATATAGCCGTATAGCCACACATCCAGCCGCAAATCATCGGCAAGGCCGCGCAACAATGTCATGGGCAAATGGGTGTGGCAATTGATTAAGCCCGGCATAATGACATGCCCAGCGCAATCAACAACCTGTGCGGCGTGATAGCGCTGCCCAATTTCGACCGCCTCGCCCACCGCGACAATCGCGTCGCCTTTTACCGCGACCGCGCCATTCATAAAAACTCGGCTTTGCTCGTCTACAGTGACCACAAAACCGTTTGTGAGAATAATGTCAACTTCTTCCATGTATGAATTTTACAGGCAATGCGTTAAGGATTGGGAATGGCAACTAAGGCTGTTCAAAAGTCAGCATAGCGCTCAATACGTCATCTCCGCGAACGCGGAGATCCATAACGTTGCAAGCAAAAACGCGACAAACTCGTAAAATTGTGTCAGTGGGGTTATGGATTCCCGCGTTCGCGGGAATGACGAGGCGACTTTTGAACAGCCTTGAGATGGCAACAGGAAGTCACTTATTACTCGTTACTCATGACTCATCAGTAAAATACTTGTATGCAATGCCAACACAGAATCTGGTCTGCGATTGGGCTGGGGATGCTGCTGGCGGGGGGAATGCTGAGCGCATTTTTGCACAATGCCCCTAGCCACGCCAGCGAAGAAGTGCCGCTTGATCGCTACATGTCGCCCGTCACCACTACTACACCGACGCCCGGCGCAAATTTGCTCGTCAATCCCAATTTCAACCCACCCGCTCCGTTTCAAACCGACACTTGCACGGGCCTGACGGCGGGCGAATTACAAGTGCCGACGGGTTGGACGGCCTATTTCATGTGCAAACAGCCCGGCGACGCCGACAACATCAACCGCCGCCCCGAATATCGCCCTGCCGACATGACTTTTCCGTATCGGGTGCGTAGCCCACAAACGGCGTTGAAATATTTCAATTTTTGGGCGCTCAACAAATCGGCTGGCGTGTATCAGGTCGTGAATGGCATTACGCCCGGCTCAACGCTGAAATTTAGCATGTGGGTGCAATTGTGGACCTCAAACTGCGATGTCAACCCGCCCAATTCGCAATGTGAACCCGGCAATCTTGAGGCGCGGTTATGCATTGATACCGATGGTGGCAGCAAATTTGAACCCGGCGCGGCGGGCGTGACCTGTGGCGCATGGACGCGCCAGGCCGCATGGGACAAATATACCGAGCTGACCTTGGAGACTGTCGCGCAGTCATCGCAAGTGATTGTGTCGCTCAATACTCGCGCCGAATGGGCGGTGAAGCACAATGACGTGTATGCCGACGCTGTCTCTTATACACATCT
>JAHBAL020000008.1 GCA_018500105.2 Anaerolineae bacterium | reverse complement strand
TGTATAAGAGACAGGTAAATGATAGATTGACCTTGTCGCCGTGCTTGCACAATTTCGGCGGTTTTCAGCACATTCAAATGATGCGACACACTGGGCAGGCTGATATCGAAGCGGCTGGCAATCTCGCCTGCGCTGAGATCGCTTTTGTTTAACATGCGCATAATCTCGCGGCGGGTGGGATCGCCGAGTGCTTGAAGGGGTTTTGTCAGTGCCGATTCCATTTTTAGATATTTAGATAATAATCTAAATATCTAAAAATGTCAAGCCTAAATTGATGCTGAGTGCCTCCGCATAGCCAAGCCAAGGCTGTGCAAAAGTCAGCATTGCGCTTAATACGTCATCTCCGCGAATGCGGAGATCCATAACGAGGCCCGCAAAAATGACGCAACCCCCTCGATTTATGCCTGTCGTGTTATGGATTCCCTCTTTCGAGGGAATGACGAGGCGACTTTTGAACAGCCTTGATAGACAAGCAGACAAGCAGCCAAGCAACGGAATTTTGCCTGTATGGGTTAAAATCACAGCCCTTATGCAAAATTTTGCCGTATTGATGCTAAATTGCCCCGATCAAAAGGGCATTGTGGCAGTGGTAACCGAGTTTATCTCGCGCAATGGCGGGAATATCCTCTCATTAGAGCAGCACGTTGACCCGCAGGCCAACGAATTTTTTATGCGTGTGCAATGGGATTTGACTGATTTTGTTATTCCAAAAGAAAAGATCAGTGATTATTTTGGAACCCTTATCGGCGCGCGGTTGCACATGCGTTGGCAACTGTATTTTGCCAATGAACGGTTACGTATGGCCTTGTTTGTATCAAAACCAGCCCATTGTTTGTATGATATTCTGGGTCGTTGGCATGCAGGCGAATGGAAAATAGATATTCCTTTCATTGTGAGCAATCACCTCGATCATCAAGAGGTCGCGCAACGCTTTGGCATTCCTTTTCATCATTTCAGCATGAACGCCGAAAACCGCCAAGACCAAGAGCAAAAGCAAATTGCATTATTGCAACAGCACCATATTGATTTTGTCGTATTGGCGCGATATATGATGATCATTGGGCGGCCCTTTGTCGAGGCGTTTTCCGGTCGAATTATCAATATTCATCACGCCTTTTTGCCTGCCTTTATTGGGGCAAAACCCTATCATCGCGCTTATGAGCGCGGGGTCAAATTGGTTGGTGCGACAGCCCACTATGTTACTGAGGCGTTAGACGAAGGGCCGATTATTGAACAAGATGTGGTGCGCGTTTCGCACCGCGACTCGGTTGAGGAACTAACTCGGCGCGGTGGCGATGTTGAAAAGCTGGTGCTATCACGCGCCATTCGCCGTCATATCGAACGTAAAACGCTTGTATTTCAAAATCGGGTGATGGTGTTCGAGTAAGCTTGACTTATATCGCCATCACAACCGGCAAAAAGGCGTTTGTGACCACTGGGTCAAACGCCGTGCCTGATTGCTGTTTGATGAGGGCGATCACGTCGTTTTTGCTAATTGCCTCGCGATAGGCGCGTGGGTTAGACAGCGCATCCCAATAATCTGCGATGGCGCAGATGCGGGCAAAGAGTGGAATTTGCTCGCCACTCAGCCGTAAAGGATACCCTGTGCCGTTCCAGCGCTCGTGATGATAGTGCGGCATGTCTAACACCGGATGCAGAAATTTGACCGGGCTGAGCCATTCATACGCTGTGTTTGGATGTTGCTCGATGGTGCTGCGCTCGGCTGGGGTTAATGCCCCATGCTTGGTTAAAATCGCTTGCGGAACAGCAATTTTGCCGATATCGTGCAGCAATGCCCCGCGCCGGATGTGGTTTAAACGGACGACATCGCCGATGCCCAACTTTTTGGCAAGTTGGACGCTTAGGTCGGCCACACGTAGGCTATGCTCATAGGTCTCAAGCGAATGCGTTTTTAGCCGGTATAACCACCGATCTATTGTGTTTGCCTGAATTGTTGCGAGCTTTTCGGGCGTGCTTTTTGGCAAAAAGAGCGGGTGTTGTGCCCCTGTGTGACGATAACGTAAAAAAAACGCAATCAATGCCCCTTTTACATTGGCTGCGTTTGTATCTAAATTAAAGTTTAACAATGAAATTCTGCGATTCATCTTAAAGCCTTCCCCCAAAAGCGCTTTTGGCCTAATTGTATTCTGTATTGTAGTTCAATCTTAATAAAGTTTTGTTGACAAAACATGACAGTTTAAGACTTTTTCTGACAAACCAGCAAGACAAACCAGCATTTCGATGCCATGTCGTCTAGTTGATTTGTTATTTTCCTCAAAGGCTTGGGGTTATCTTGATGAGAGGTGTCTGGGATAAAAATCACCCGTGCGCAAGGCAAAACTTGTTGTTAAGACAGCCAAATATACAAAAGCCAACAAACCAATAACTATGTTTGCGGTCCTGCCCCCCACAGGCAAACCACCAAACATAGCAGTAATACAATAATTTAAGAGTTTATTTGCTTTTTGTGCTTATCCTGCAACAAAGCCCCTGCGCAATGCGCACTAGGTGATGTTATCCCATCTTAACATTCATGCGCTATTATTGCATCACCCCAAAAGGGTGATTTGGCAATTAAGTTGCAGCCAAAGCCTAAATGAGGCCGAGTCGGGTGGCTTTGGCGACGGCAGCGCTACTGTTGTTTACACCCAGTTTGGTATAAATATTGCGCATATGGGTCTTGACGGTGTTGTCAGAAATAAATAAGCTCGCCGCAATTTCCTTGCGGGTGTTGCGTTTTGCCCACAACCGTAATACTTCTTGTTCGCGGTCAGACAGCGATATTGCGGCAGTAGCCATGGGTGCGTTTGCTTGTGGCGGGGCAGCCGGTGCAAATGCGTTTAAGAGGGTGGAGACATAAGTCGAATATTGGCTCGGCACGGCATAATTTTGCAGCAAGTGTTGCATGGGCGATCCGATGTCAAGAAATGCGCGAATAAAATTTTGTGCGGCCCCCAATGCCAGCGCAAGATTGCGCTCGGCGATCGCCTCATCCACCCGCCCCAAGCGACACAAAATGCCGGCACGGAAGACATGGTAATAAAGTTTTTGCAAAGTATTGGCTGCTTTGTGTAACTCTTGCAGCCCAATATCGCACAGCGCCAAAGCGGTTTGCAATGAATCTATGTCGGGCTGAATGAATAAGCCATACAATTCGTTCAGTTTGGTAACGAAAAAAAAGGATGAGGTTGATTCGTTGCGAACACGGTCGTTTGGGTTAAGCAATTGCTGTGCGCGGCTGGCATTGCCGCTGGCCCACGCCAAACGCAATTCAAATAAATCACAGTATTTTTGCAACATCTTGCTTCCCCACTCAGTGGCATAGGTGCGAGCGTGTTGCCAATGTTTGAGTGCAATTGGGCTGAACGATTGATTTGTGGTTTGGGTTTGATGTTGGAACTGCGCCATTAACGCCCGCATGAATAGGCAATTGATATACAGGGTTACATTGGCGTCATAATAATAAGGCTCGATTTGAGCAAAATAGTTCTCGGCTTCGGCAAATTGATTGCGCTCATAATGTGCCCATCCTAGCAACCCAACGCCCCAGCCCCATGTTGTGTGTTCTGTAATTTCGGGCGTTTGCATTGCCATAATCGCCTTTCCAATCCCTTGCATGCCATCTAGATTGCCTTGATACAAGTGCATTGCCCCTTTTGCGCAGTATAAAAAACGCACAGCTTTTGAATTTGGCTGATCGGCTTGTGCAATGCCTTTGCTTAGTAAGGCATTGGCTTCATCAAATTCACCGGCAATTGTTTTGGCATTGACATAGTACAGCAAAGATTCGTAACGCAGCAGTTTGGGGTCGGCGACGATAGCAGCAATGAATGCCTCGTTGCCATGCAAGACCGCGTTGTAATTGCCGCTTATAAAATCCAAAATGAGCTTTAGCCCAACGATGTCGAGGCGAATAGATTTGCGGCGTTGAGTTGGCAGTGTATCGCCAAGGCGATCGAGCAGCGTTTGTGCTTGGACGAGTAGTGTCGCTGCGGTCTCAATATTGGAGCAGTAATAGGCATATTCGGCTTTGCGCACCAACAACGCGGGCTGTTTTTCAATAACGGCATCTGGGATATGGGACAGCCAACGTTTGAGAACGACACGCAATGATTGATTCTGAACTGCATCGAAGAAATGTTGTTCGACAAGCTCGGTGAGATGCGTATAGGCTTGAGCCGCCGCAAATACCGCGATTGCTTCGTCATACAGGCCGGCTTGGGTCAACCATATCCCCGCCTTGATTTGAAATGACTTAACCTCGTCTTTGTTGAGCAATTGGTTGGCACGGTGGCGCAAAAAATCGCGGGCCAAATTATGATAGCGATACCAGCGGTTTTCATCATCTAGGGGGATCAAAAACAGGTTGTTTTGTTCGAGGTAAGTGATGGTGATGTGGCTGCTACGATTGGGATTCTCAAACATTGCGTCGCACAGCTCGACACAAAAACCGTTTAGAAGTGCCGTTGCCATTAACCAGCGCTGTAACTCAGGCGATTGCTGCCCAAACACCTGCTCGAATAGATAATCGCGGATGAGGCGATGGTTGCCCGAAAACAATTGCAAAAATTGCTTGGGGTTGCTGTGTTGGGCCATCAACGAGACTTGGCACAAGCGTAGCCCAGCCACCCAGCCTTCGGTGCGTGTGTGCAACAGTTCAAAATCGCTTGGCGTTAGGTTTAGTGTGTGGCCTAAATTTTTGGTGATGAGTTGCTCGGTTTCCGGCAAGGTAAATTGCAGGTCAACGGCATTTAACTCGCTGATCTGATCGCGCACGCGCAAATTGCCGATTGGCACAGGCGGGGTGCTGCGCGTCAAAACCACAAGATTGAGCAGTTGCGGCTGCGCATAGGCCACCTCAATCAGCATTCGCAGCACCTCATGACCGTCATCCGATTCGATCGCCTCATAATCGTCCAATACCAACACCCATTCAGCATTAATTTGCGATAGCTCGTTTTTAAGTGTGCCGATCAGCGATTCTTTGCTGGGCGGTTTGCTGGCGTTGAGGTTGGTGTGGGTAATGGGGCAGGCGCTGGGCACAATTGTGCGGATACAATCTGCAATGTGCCAAACCAAATGCTGAAGCTGATTATCGCTGGCATCGAGCCGCACCCATGCCACCTGTGCCCGCCGATCGGCGAGCCATTGCCGTGTGACGGTAGATTTGCCAGCGCCCGCCGTCGCCGAAATCAACGTAAATTTTTTGTGCATTCCCGCATTTAGTTGCTTAATTAATGCACAACGCCTGACCCATTGGGGATGGGTCCATAATTTGTCTGTCGTATCGTGTAGCTTAATCGGCGCTTTAGCCAGCATTAGAAAACATTATATGCAACACGTGTGCTAACACGATCGTTTTAAATATATATTGCCTTTTTGTTGTTTGCATTGTTGCATAATGCCGCTTTCATAAGCTTGAAAAGATAGGATTTTGCGAGGGTTGCTGTCATAACAATCAAGACTTTGTGTTTACCTTAAAAATTTTTCAGCCTGTTTTAGCCTCGCCAGCCGCCAGCAAAATTTTGAGCGTATGACTCAGCACGCGCACGGCGCGTTCAAATTCGGCAATTTCGACATGCTCAATTGGCGTATGATCAAGCGCCGAATCGCCGGGGCCATAGGCCACGACTGGGCAATTCCAGATTGGCCCGACCACGTTCATATCCGACGTGCCCGACTTGTCTTTGAAGGCCGGGCGCAGTTTTTCGGCACGAATAGCATCTAAAAATGCCCGTGCCAGCGCCGTATCTTTGCCCGACCGATAGGCTGGCTCGAAGCCCAAAAACTTCATCGAGCATTCGGGCGAGCCGCCGAGGGGCGAATCGCCGCTGTTCGATTGCAATTGATAGGTGGCGATCTCGCGGCCCATCGCTTGGGGGCTAATTTCGAGCGGCAGCCGCAGGGCCAGCCGCACATCGCACCATTCTTTCAGGCCGTCGTCGCCAGAGCTGATTTTGCGGATGGAGGGCAGCAGGCGATCAAACGCTTTGCTTTTGCCCGCGTTAAATTGTTCGGCAAAGGTGTTGACCCAATTCCACAGGCCAATGGCCGCCTCGCTGGGGTTAGCGCCGGGGATAGAGGTGTGTTGCGACTCGCGCTCGAAGTGCGCATCTACCAACAGGCGGCCTTTGTAGCCCAGCGTGACCGCGTTTGTGCCGCTCGGCTCGCCGATGATGCACATTTCGGGCTTGTAGCTGCGGGCCACATAGCGTGCGCCTTTGGCCGTCGCCGATTCTTCTTCGACCGCGCCAATGACAACCAATTGCCAATCAGGCGAGGGCAAGCGCAACATCGGGCGGCCATCGTCGGTTTTGCGGCCTGTATCAAATGCCGCTGCTGCTGCCAAAATGAAAGCACATAGCGGGCCTTTGGCATCAACAGAGCCGCGCCCATACAGCACATTGCCCTCGTAACGAACCGGCACATCGCCGCCTACCGTGTCCATATGTCCCAGCATCACCAATTGGCGCGGGCCATTGCCGATCACGCCGACGGCGTTGCCCGCCGCATCAATATGCGCCTTAAAGCCGCGTTTGTGCATTTCGTCGCGCAAAAATTCGGCCACCTGGCGCTCTTGCCCGCTCAACGACGGGATCCGCACACATTGCTCAAGAAATTCGATCATGATGGGGGACATTATAAAGAGTGGCAGGTGGCAAGTGGCAGGTGGCAAGTGGCAAGTGGCAAGTGGCAGGTGGCAAGTGGCAGGTGGCAGGTGGCAAGTGGCAGGTGGCAAGTGGCAGGTGGCAAGTGGCAAGTGGCAGGTGGCAAGCCGAGTGGTGTTGCTGCGCTCAACCACCGCCTAAAACAAGGACGAACCTGCTGGGTTCGTGTCCGCCATCCACAACGTATCGCGGGGCTAAAAAGCACCCCGAAGGGGTTTCATCCATGAGCCGGTGGTTGAGCGCAGCGACACCACCGGCAAACCGATTTTGCTGCCTCAAGACGACAAAAATCAACCCTCAATCCGCTTTTCATCATCGCAAACCTGATAAAATCGTTAGTGTATAAGCAACGTTTAATACGCTGATCATTGCAATGATCAGCGTATGCATCCATGATGATGCAAAACGCCGCCCATGCCGCCGGTTGATGTTGCATGGGTTATAAAACTGTTTTCTATGTAACAACAAAAAAGGGCGAGCCGTGAGGCTGTGCCCTTTTTTATTGCATCAATAAACAGAGACGATTAAAAAGATGTGCCGATGTCACGGTTTTTCTCGGAAATAGCTTGAGAGAGACCGTGACATCGGCGAGAATTTAATATTTTCAAACCAATAAATTAAAGATGTCGCACGACCAACAACCTTTGCCCCAACAACATTGGGGCGTCTTCCCCAGCGGCACGCCGGAAGCGCCCCTGTATGACCCTCGTTTCGAGCACGATGCCTGTGGCATCGGCTTTGTGGCGGATTTGTCGGGCCGCCCCACATTTCGTATTTTGGATGACAGCCTGCGCTGTTTAGAGCGTTTGGCGCATCGTGGCGCAATTGATGCCGACGGTAAAAGCGGTGATGGTGCGGGGGTCTTGTGCACCATTCCCAATACGCTGATGAATCGTGAATTGGCGCGTATGGGCAAGCGGGCGGTTGCGCCGGGCGAATTGGCGGTTGGCATGATGTTTTTGCCGCGTGACCCGCGTGCCAATATGCGGGCGCGGGCGATTGTGGGCGACGAGTTGCAAAAGCGCAATTTTGAGGTGTTGGCTTGGCGCACGGTGGTGCATGACCCGAACGTGTTGGGGCAAAAGGCCATTGACACGCTGCCCGATATTCAGCAAGTGCTGGTGGCGCGGCCCGACTTCATGACCGATGAGCTGACCTTCGATCGTCAACTTTATTTGGTGCGCCGCTGTATCGAGAATCGCGTGCGGGCCGAGATCGCCCAAATGCCGAGTTTGCAGGGTTTCCACATCCCGTCGTTTTCGTGCCGCACGGTGGTGTATAAGGCGTTGGTGCTGGCGAATCAATTGCGCCGGTTCTACATTGACCTGAGCGACCCCGATTTTAAGGTGGCAATTTGTGTGTTTCACCAGCGCTATGCCACCAACACCTTCCCCACATGGGAGCGGGCGCAGCCGTTTCGCTTTATGTGCCACAACGGCGAGATTAACACGGTGCAAGGCAACGCCAATTGGATGCGAGCGCGTGAAGGCAGCTTTGGTATTGATTCGCCCTATTGGGGATCGGCAACCGAATTGCTCAAACCCATCGTAGACGAGACCACCAGTGACACCGGCATGTTCGACAATGCGCTCGAATTATTTACCCTCGCCGGGCGCGATATTCGCCATGTGATGAAGATGATGGTTCCGCAGGCGTGGGAAAAAGACCCCGATATGCCCAACGCCCAAAAAGGCTTTTTTCGTTATCATGCCTCATTGATGGAGCCTTGGGATGGCCCGGCCAGCTTGTTGTGGACCGATGGCTTTTTGGTCGGCTTCCAACTCGACCGCAACGGGTTACGCCCGGCGCGTTATCTCAAGACCAAAGACGGCATTGTCTATGCCGGCAGCGAAATCGGGGCGCTGGATGTTGAGCCAGATCGTATCGAATTGGCGGGCAAGATTGGACCGGGCCAAATGATTTGCGCCGATACCAAGCACCGTAAATTCATGACCAACGACGAAATCATGCGCGAACTGGCGGCCCGCAAGCCGTATCGTGAGTGGGCGCAGCGTCAATTGGTGCGGCTGGAAGATGTGGCCAATATCAAAGTTCAGCAGCCCGCCGTCAATTCAGACATTTTGCTGCAAAAACAGGCCGCGCTGAGCTGGACGAGCGAAGAATTGACGATGGTTATTAAGACCATGTATGAGGATGGGACCGAGCCGGTGGGCGCAATGGGCGACGACACGCCCCACGCGGTGCTATCGCCCAAGCCGCGCCCGGTGTTCAATTATTTCAAACAACGCTTTGCCGAGGTGACCAACCCGCCCATTGACCACCTGCGCGAAGACCAAGTGATGAGTTTGCGGGTGCTGCTTGGCCCGCGTGGCAATGTGCTGGAAGAGCGCGAGGAACATACCCACCTTATCCGCCTAAACAGCCCCATTTTGCGCAACGAAGAACTGAAGGCGATTGTTGACTTAGACGATGCAGCGTTTCAAACCGCCGTCATTGACATCACATTTGGGGTGTCGCAAGTGGGCGCGGGCAATAGCGCGGCGCTCAAACATGCCATCGAAGCCGTGTGTGCCAAGGCCGAGGCCGATGCGCGGGCGGGCGCGTCTATTCTCATTTTGAGTGATCGGCGCATGGGGCCACAACGCGCCGCCATTCCCATTTTGTTGGCGATTGGCGCGGTGCATCATCATTTGACGCATGCAGGGGTGAGATGGCAATGTAGCCTGATCGCCGAGACCGGCGAAGCGCGTGAGGTGCATCATATGGCGACGCTGGTCGGCTATGGGGCCAGCGCCATCAACCCGTATTTGGCGCTCGATACCGCCCGTGAGGCCGTGCAACGTGGCAAGATCCGCGATAAAACGGTGAACGAGAGCGCGGTGGTGAAAAATTATCTCAAGGCGTGCGAAAAAGGCTTGCTCAAGGTGATGTCGAAAATGGGCATCGCCGCGGTTGATGCTTATTGCGGGGCGCAAATTTTCGAGGCCGTTGGCTTGAACGAGCATGTCATTAAAGCCTGTTTCGAGGGCACACCGAGCCGCATTGGCGGCATTGGGTTTGCCGAGCTTGAGGCCGAGGTGCTCGAGCGCCATGCCAACGCCTATCGCCAACCCGACAGCCTCAAGGGCAAAGCCGATGGCGACAACCCGGCATTGAAGCTCGATCATCCGGGTTTTTACAAGGAGCGCAGCGGCGGCGAGCCACATGCCTATTCGCAAAAGGCCGTCCATGCCCTGCAAAAGGCGGTTCGCGTCGAGGGCATTATCGAATACACGGGCGAAGAAGGCGAATTGGTGACCGGCATTGCCCATACCAAGGTCAAGCACTGGCGCACCAACGGGCATTTTGACGAAGGCTATCGGCTGTATAAAGATTTTGCCGATTTGTATACCGCGCCTGATGTGCCCGCCGAACCACGCGATTTGCTCGAATTTGCTGACGGCCTCAAGCCGATCTCGATAGACGAGGTCGAGCCAATCAGCGCCATTTTACGGCGTTTTTCATCGGCGGCCATGTCGTTGGGGTCATTGTCGCCTGAGGCGCACGAGACGCTGGCGGTTGCCATGACGCGCCTTGGTGGCATGAGCAACAGCGGCGAGGGCGGCGAAGAGCCGCGCCGTTTCGAGACCGAAGGCAATAGCGGCATTAAGCAAGTGGCGAGCGGACGCTTTGGCGTGACACCGGCCTATTTGATGAGCGCCAGCGAATTGCAAATTAAGATGGCGCAAGGCAGCAAGCCGGGCGAAGGTGGGCAAATTCCGGGCCACAAAGTGACCGACTTGATCGCCAAAGTTCGGCATACGGTGGCGGGCGTGGCGCTCATTTCGCCGCCGCCGCACCATGATATTTACTCGATCGAAGACCTGTCGCAATTGATTTACGACCTCAAGCAGATCAACCCGAAAGCCAAGGTAAGCGTGAAATTGGTGGCCCAAGCGGGCGTTGGCACGATTGCGGCGGGCGTGGCGAAGGCATTGGCCGATATCGTTTTGATCAGCGGGCATAGCGGCGGCACAGGCGCGTCGCCACTTAGTTCGATCAAAAATGCCGGTATGCCTTGGGAGATCGGTTTGGCCGAAACCCAACAAACGCTGTTGGCGAATAATTTGCGCGGGCGGGTGAAGGTGCGGGCCGATGGTGGCCTGCGCACGGGCCGTGATGTGATGGTGGCGGCCTTGTTGGGGGCGGATGAGATGTCATTTGGCACGGCTCCGCTCATCGCCGAGGGGTGTATCATGGCGCGGGTGTGCCATCTCAACACCTGCCCGGTGGGCGTGGCGACGCAAAAACCCGAATTGCGCAACAAATTTGTCGGCAAGCCAGAGCATGTCATGGCCTATTTGCTGTATGTGGCGGAAGAGGTGCGCGAATGGCTGGCAAAATTGGGCTATCGCAGCCTTGATGAGGTGGTGGGGCGCAGCGATTTGTTGCGCCAACGCACTGGCCCGCTTGCTAAAACGCCGACGGCGAAGTTGACGGCGTCGCATTCGGCCTTGTCGTTGACCCCGCTTCTCCCCACCGCCTACAAAGACGGGCGGGCGTTGCGCTACGATGGCAGCCCCAGCCCCGACATGAGCAATCACATTAACACGCAGATTGTGAATGATGCGCTCACGGCGATTGAGGAAGGTTGGACGTTGCGGCTGCATTACTCCATTCGCAACCAAGACCGCAGCATTGGCGCAGCGTTGTCGGGGGCGATCACGCAACGCTACGGAGACAAAGGTTTGCCGGCTGGCACAATCGAGATGGATTTTCGCGGCTATGCCGGGCAGAGTTTTGGCGCATTTACCACCAACGGCATGCGTTTGCACCTCATCGGCGCAGCCAATGATTATGTGGGCAAGGGGATGCGCGGCGGCGAAATTTCGTTGCGGCCTTTCCCCGAAGTGACGTATGACTGGAACAGCAACCACATTATGGGCAATACGGCGCTGTATGGCGCGACCGGTGGCGCGTTGTTTGTGGCGGGGCAGGCGGGTGAGCGCTTTGGTGTGCGCAATTCGGGCGCGTGTGGCGTGGTCGAGGGTGTTGGCGACAATGCGCTAGAGTATATGACCGGCGGCGTGATTGTGATTTTGGGCAATACTGGGCGCAACCTCGGCGCGGGTATGACCGGCGGCATGGCCTTCATTTACGACCCCGAAGGCACAGTGCTAAATCACGTCAATCTTGAGTTGGTGGATGTGGATCGGCTTACGAATCCGGGCATGTTGCGCTTGGCGCATCGGCTCTTGCGCCGTCATTACGAGCTGACCAACAGCCCACGCGCCCGCGACGTGTTGCGCAATTGGGAGCAAGAGTCGCAGCATTTCCGCCGCGTTTTGCCCAAAGACCGCGTGGCTGCCATCGAGTCGCTCAACGAGTTCAGTGACTTTCAGGTGACGTAGGAGAGAGCCAAGAGCCAAGAGCCAAGAGCCAAGAGCCAAGAACCAAGAATCAAGAGCCAAGAATCAAGAGTTAAGAGTCAAGAGATAAAAAATTGAGGGCGAGCAGCGACTCTTGCTCATCTCAACCATCTTGCCCCTTGACGCTTAAATCTTGGTTCTTGGCTCTTAGTTCTTGGTTCTTGATTCTTGGCTCTTGATTCTTACGCCAACCGAATATGCAGCTCTTTGATTTGCTTTTCGGCGGCGGGTGAGGGGACACCGAGCATGACGTCGGCGGCTTGCTGGTTCTTGGGGAAGGCGATGACTTCGCGGATGTTTGGCGCACCGGCGAAAAGCATGGCGAGCCGATCAACGCCGGGGGCGATGCCGCCGTGTGGTGGTGCGCCATATTCAAACGCATCGAGCATGTGCCCAAATTTCTTGTAGGCTTCTTCCATGCTCAAGCCCAAAATCTTCATCACGCGCTCTTGCACGTCACGGCGGTGAATACGAATCGAGCCACCGGCCACTTCGTAGCCATTGCACACGAGATCGTATTGCTTGCTGCGGGCCGCGCCCGGATCCGCCTCTAGGTTATCGAGATACTCGTCCTTTGGCGCGGTGAACAAGTGGTGATTGGCCGCCCAGTGGCCGGTTTCGCTGTCGCGCACAAACGACGGGAAGTCAACCACCCACAAGAAGGCCAATTGATCGGGCTTGCCCAACTTGAGGCGAATGCCCAACTCATGGCGCAATTCACCCAGCGCGTTATTGGCGCGTTCGCGGTCATCGTCGGCCACGAGCAAAATGAGATCGCCCGCCTTCGAGCCAGCGGCGGCGGTGATGGCGGTTTTCTCGGCATCGCTCAGCTTTGTGCCCGCGCCGCTCTTGCGCACGCCATCGGCATCGTGCCATAGCACCACCAAGCCTTTGGCCCCGGCCTTCTTGGCAAACTCGGTCAATTCGTCGGTTTGTTTGCGCGTATAGCCCGCACAGCCTTGCACACAAATGCCCTTCACATTTGCCACCTGAAATGGCAAAAATTCGCTGCCTCGGGTGGCGGCGCTTACATCAAACAGTTCCATGCCATACCGCACATCCGGCTTGTCGCGGCCATAGCGCTCCATCACCTCGTGGAAGGGCAGGCGCAAAAATGGCTTGAACATGAGTGACCGCCCGTGCAACTCGGCGAAATCTTCGCAGAATTGGGTAAGCAAGCCTTCGACCAAAGCGAGAATATCGTCGCGGTCAATAAAACTCATCTCCATGTCGAGCTGGGTAAATTCGGGCTGGCGATCGGCGCGTTGGTCTTCGTCGCGGAAACAGCGGGCAATTTGGAAATAGCGCTCGATGCCGCCAACCATGAGCAATTGTTTGAGCTGCTGCGGCGATTGTGGCAACGCATAAAATTCGCCCGGATGCACCCGACTTGGCACGAGATACTCGCGTGCGCCTTCGGGGGTGCTCTTGAACAAAATCGGGGTTTCGACCTCCAAAAAGCCACGCTGATCGAGATAATCGCGCATAAACTTGATCAGGCGGTGTCGAATATTGAGGTTGCGGCTCATGCGCTCGCGGCGCAAATCGAGGTAGCGATAGCGTAGTCGCATCGCCTCATCCACATTATCGCCGTCGTCATCAATCATAAAGGGCGGGGTTTTGGCTGGGTTGAGAATGGTGACCTTGCTCGCCATCACTTCGATTGCCCCCGTCGCCACTTTGGTATTGCTCATGCCTTCTGGGCGCAGCGCCACTTCGCCCTCGATTTGCAGCACAAACTCATTGCGAATGCTTTCACTGCGCTTAAAGTCGCTGGCCGAGGTATGCGTCGGGTTAATCACCACCTGCGTCAGGCCAAAACGGTCACGCAGGTCAATAAAGATCACGCCGCCGTGATCGCGTCTACGATGCACCCAGCCCGCCAACTGCACGGTGTGACCGGCGTGGGTGTGGCGCAATTCGCCACAAGTGTGTGTTTTAAACATAATTTTTGTTGAATTAGATAACAAAAAAGGGTCGCCCTCATCAGGGCGACCCTTAGTCTTATTTCGCAATTTGCTTTTCGCTACGCGCAACTGACCAAGCGACACCCTTTTAGGCGTCGTTATTGTCGTTATTATTATTCGCGTAGCTTTGCATTTAAATCAGTGAGCCGTGAAGGGATCGAACCTTCGGCGCGGAGCTTAAAAGGCTCCCGCTCTACCACTGAGCTAACGGCCCATCGCAATTGCTTGCGGGTAATGATTCTACCAGAACTTTTTTGCTGTCAAGCGATTTTTTACCCAACAACTCAAATTTTAAGCGTATGAAACTTGCCAAAATTTTTCAGGTATGCTTATCCTCGTGAAATCTCGTTCATCGCTGGCGCGGGCGGCGCTCATTATTTTCGTTTCATACATCCTTAGCAACCTGACGGGCTATGCCCAACGGGCTGCAATTGTGGCGCAATTTGGGGCCGAATCGTTTGCCGTATTTGCGGTGGCGAACCGCGTGCCCGAGTTGCTTTTCCAAGTGCTGGCGGGTGGGGCCTTGGCCTCGGCGTTCATCCCGATGTTTTCGGGTTACTTGGGCAAATCGCAAACGGCGTATGCGTGGCAATTGGCGCGGGTGGCGGCCATTTATGTC
>JAHBAL020000282.1 GCA_018500105.2 Anaerolineae bacterium | reverse complement strand
AGATGTGTATAAGAGACAGCCGATGTTGCGCACATAGCTGGCGATTTCGTTGGCGCTCAGCACGCGCCGATACAGCCGCACATCGTCAATCCGCCCGTTAAACTCGCCAACTGGGTCATGATTTGCGCCATTTTCTTCGGCCCCGATGGTGACGGGGTTACCATCTATGGGGATGACGCCCGTGAGGGGTTGCGCACACACTTCTACCCCATCTACATACAGCCGCAAGGCCGCACCGTCATAGGTTCCCGCCACATGCACCCAACGGCCTGCTGGCATTGCGCCCCAATAACACGAGGTTTCTTGGGTGCTTGTGCCAACATGCCACTTAAATTGCCCATTGCCAAAACCCAAATAGTATTGGTCGGGGTGAACGACATCGGCATGTTGGCGGGTGAGCAAGGGCACAAAATCGCCGGTGCTGGCGTTGGGATAAGCCCACGCCATCGCTGTGACGCGGCTGGTGACGGTATCGAGGCTGGCCGAGCGCGGAATGCGCACGTAGCTGTTATTTGCGCCGCGCAAATTGAGCGCGGTGCGGGTCTTGCCGGTCGCAAAATCGGCCCCGTTTAGCATTGCGCCATTGTTGTTGTAGCCAGAGGTGTCAACGGCGGTTGTGCCTGTGCCTTCGTCAAAATTCCACCAGCCGACCAGCGCGGCGTCGCTGGTTGTGCGCAACAATTGCACCATACGCGCCACCGACGGCACGCCATCGCTGTCAATAATAAAGAGCATGTAATAGCCGGGCGGCGCGAGATTGGCATTATCGGGCGCACGCACACTTAGCCCGCCATCCCCCACCGTAAAAGCCAACGGCACGTAACGCTGCTCTTGGTCAACCGAATGGGTGACCGACGATAAGCGCACCAGCGCTACTTTGGCGATGCGCTGGGCTTGGGCCGTGCCAATGGCAAATGGTTGCGCGTAGCCAATTTGCTCGTATACACTGGCAATGGTGGGCCGCGCCGCCAATTGGCCTGAGCCGTCTTTTTTAAACAAATAAGGCGGGCTAAAAATTTCGGCGTTGCGTTCGAGGTAACCAAGGCGGGTGCAATCGCCGCAAATGCCGCCGCCCGCCGACAATACGCGCCCATCGGGCAACAACAGCGAGGTGGCATGATATTGGCGCGGGCGTTGGTTGCTGGCGAGCGTGCGCCATGTGCCGGTGCTGGGCGACCATTGCTCGGCGGCATATACCGAGGCAGCTTTGTCAATGGCCGACGCGCCGCTGCTATTACCGCCTACGGCCATCACGCTGCCGTCGGCCAAAATGGTCAAATTGTGTTGACGGCGACCGTTCGCCATGTCGGCGCTGCGGCTGACTCGCGGGGCTGCGCCGTTGATGTCAATGACATAGGCCGATTTGACCGACTTTTCGCCGCCTGCCACCAAAATTTTGCCTGTGTCAAACATGGCATAGCTGCCATAGGTGCGAAAAATCGCATCGCGGTCGGCGAAGGTTTGCCACGCCCCAGCCTCGTATGGGTTTAATGCACGCATGGTTTGGCTCGGTCCGGCATAAAACACCGTGCCATTGGGCGCAACTTGCATCCAAGGATAAAACGGCAAGCCGAGGCGAGCATTGCCCAAACTGCGTAATGTGCCATCGGTTTGGCGCACCTCGGCCAAGTCGGGGCCACCGGCGGTGATCAGCAATTCGCCCGTTGCCAGCGGCGTGACCGAGGGATACCAGCGGCCTTGCAGCATGTCGGGGCCGCGCCGCCACGCGGGCGCGAAGGGCGAAAAGGTGTAGGTCGAGCGAATGCCATCGAGCGCGGCATTGAGGTTGCCGCCTGCCGTGAATACTGTGCCATCGGGCAAATGGCTGTAGCCCGCGCAAAAAATATTTTCGCCGATCACGTCTACGCGGGTGTGGGTGTTGCTGGCGGGGTCCCACACGGCTGCGCGGGTGCGGTCATGCACCTCAATCGTCTCGGCGGCGGCATCGGCAATTGAATCCCACGCCAGCACTTTGCCATTGGGCAGCATGGCGGCAAAAATGCCCACCACCGGCCATTCAAACACCGGCGACCAGCGCCCGACAAGGTGTTCATTGCCGGTCGGGGTGTCGTTGCGGCTGGCTTCTGCCCCTTGGTCGTTTTTGAGAATGGGCGCACTTTTGGCGAAATCGTAGCGCTCGAAGGCGCGTTGGAGTTGGGTTTGCACCGCCGCCGCGCCCTCAAAGGCGAAATCTTCGCGGAAATGCGCTTGAATCTCGGCTTCGAGAGCGGCATGATTTAGATCGGCGTTGTGCGAATGGGGTTGCCCGGGGGCGGGCATGTGGGCGTTGGCAATTATAGGGGTGATGAAAATGGCAATGAATGCAACAACGCAGCCTAGTTTGCGTTGAAAATCCATGCAACAATCGTTGCGAATTTTCGCTTAGATTTCGTGCGGCGAAAGTTTGATTTTGTTTAGGGATAAAGTCTGTTGCGACACAGCGTCGTAAAGCGGCGCATGGCCTTCGTCGAACGACATGGCGGGATGGTAATTTCGCATCAGTTGATGTGGCCTTGTTTATGGCACAAACAATTGTTGCCCCGCTGACACGTTTTCGTTGGGCAGGCCATTGGCGATCATCAGATCACGCACGGTGGTGTTGAAACGCACAGCGAGACGGAAAAGCGTGTCGCCGGATTGCACAATGTAGGTGCTAGAGTTGCCGCCGGGGCCATAGCTAGACGGCGGCGGTGGCGAATAAGGGCCGCGTTCCCACACCCACCAACCATACGAGCGCACGTTGTAGCACGATAGGGTTTGCAAACGCTGCCCAATGCGCAAGTAATTTGGATCCCAAATGTTGTTCATGCGGGCCAACCCCTCCATTGACATGCGATATTGCAACGCGATGCGATATAAGTTTTGCCCTTGCTGCACCACATGCGTGCCGCGCACATTGCATGGGATGTCGGCAGGCGGTTGGGTCGGAACCGCTGCTTGGGTCGGCACATTTGCGGGGGCAGTGGGTGGGCCAGATGCTGGCGCGTTGCTCGCCGGAGCGGTGGCGGGTTGTGACGCTGCTGGCGGGTTAACTGGTGCAAGTACCGGCGTTGCTGTTGCAGAGCCTGAGATAATCCCCCCCGGTGAAGGGGTATTGACGGCAACAGAAGCCCCGCCGCCGCTTGGCCCACTCGGTGGAGCAGATGGCAGCCCAGTGCTAACCGACTGTCGTTGGCAGGCGGGCAACGAGAACAAGATAAATAAAATAACGATAATGGCTATCAGGTGTGGTCGCGCGTCCATAATTTTTAAAGTTATACTATTTTAAGTTATATCAGACAATAGGGAGAAAAGCAATGCGTCAACAGGAGCATCCAAAACAACAAATTCTATCTTGGAATGATGTAGATAGGCTAATTGACAAATTGATTCCTCAAATGGAAGGGGTCTTTGATTCATTATTAATGGTCACTCGTGGGGGTATCATTCCGGGTGGGATGATCGCCGAAGCGCTTGACATTCGGCATATTCTGGTGGCCTCGGTCGAATTTCCATCGCAAGACGCGCCGCATTTGCTGGCATGGCCGACTTTTTTGCAATTTCCGGCTGAAGACATCTCGAAAGGGCGACGCATTTTGGTGGTTGATGATGTATGGACGCATGGGCGACACATTATGACCGTGCGCGGTCGGCTCGAAGCCTTTGGCGCACGCACCGAATTGGCGGTGCTGCATTATAAGCCGTCGCGCTCGCTTTTTCCGGGCCACAAACCCAATTATTTTGCCGACACCACCGACGCGCATGTGGTTTATCCGTGGGAGCTAAATCGCCGCCAACGCGGTGTTCGTATGTTTGAACCTGCGCTGGGTTGATGGATTTACGGCACATTCCCCCAAACACTTGCCCGTTGTGTCGGCGGCAGGCGTTGGCTTTGCAGGGCGGCGAATGTCATTGCGCTGCTTGCAAGAGTGTATTTTTGTACGACAGCGCGCACAAAGTATGCCGATACACTGCGGTTGCGCCAAGGTTTGCTGGGCGTTTTGCTGAAATTGAGCCAATCTTGATCGCGGAATGGCTGACACGGCAGCAAGTTTTCGATCTTGCTGAGCCATTTGCGCTGCCGCCGCCCAAGCGCCATCCAACGACACCGCCCGCGCCCCTCCCACCGTCGCGGGTTTCGCTTGGTTTATGGGTGGTCGCGTTGAGCTTGCTTGGGTTGGCATGTGTAGCGGCGGGGGTGATGTGGGCAATGCCGCAATTGAGACTTGTGTGGCAAGCCAGCACCCCGACAGCAACCGTTGCACTGGCCCCCGCCATCATTTTTTCGCCCAACCTTATCCCATCGCCAAGCCCTGCGCCAACGGTTGCGCCAACCAACACGCCCGCCGATGTGACGGCGTTGTTGCCGACCGCCGTGTTGCCTATCGGCACGCTCAAACCTTTGCCCACCCTTGCGCCGCCGCGCACAGCCACCCCAACTGGGCTGATTGGGGCGCTCGTTTCGCCGCCCAGCGGGCCAACCCCCACGTTGCCGCCCACCTTCACCCCGCGCCCGTTGGTGTTGGTCGGGGTAGCCACGTCGCCAGCGGCGCTCGCCACAAGTCCGGCCACGGCTGTGATCAATGCGCTCAATTCACCCATTCAACTGACCGCAACTGTGCCGCCACCGCCGAGCATCGAGATTTCAAGCTTAAATTTTCAAGGCGACTCTAGTTTGAAGGAGGCCGACGAATTTGTCGAATTGCATAACTTGGGTGAGCAAGGCCTAAGCTTGCGAAATTGGACGATTGGGTTGAAGGGTGGGGAGAAATTATCGCTCTCGGTGTTGGGCAGCGGTTTCATTTTGTCGCCCAAACAAAAATGTCGCATCTATACCAATTCGCCGCCGCTGAGTGGGGGGTGTGGCCCGCTCAGCTTTAATCGCAACTCAGAATTGTGGCCCAATAGCGGTGGTGTGATCGAATTGTATGATCAAAATGAGAAATTGATCGCTCAATATAATTATCCAAAATAGTTTCATTTTTGAAGCTAATATTATTGGATGTATCTCTTTTTGTATCTAGGAAACTGCTGTCATTTAGCGCCATTCAGGAATAAAAAATGGAGCACTCAAGGATTGTGCCAAATTTTATAAGATTTCGTATGAAAACCCTCTTGACAATGCAACACGTCCTTGCTAGTATGTAATCTCAATTATCCAGCGCTATATCCCTTTGAACCCCGACCACCCAACAAAGCGTTTTCATAGCAAATTCTATGAATGTCATATTTGTAACGTAGGGGTTTTTTATTGTGTGTTTGTGTGATGCAAGGATGGATTGATTAATTTATAAATTGGCGGTGTGTAAAAATGGTAGCGAAGGAAGAGAAGATAACGAAACCAAAAACCAAGACGAGCAAGGCTGAAAAAGTGGCAAAACCGGTTGAATCGGAGACGCTTAATCCGGCAGAACCGGTTGTTGCGCAGGCGACTGTGCCGACGCCTAACCTGTCGTCTTTGAAATTGTCGAATATGGATTCGTTGTTGGATGGCCCTTTGCCAGACTCAATCCACGATCTACGTGCGCTGATTCAACAAGCCGAATTGGGCAATAGCCAACAGCCAAGCGAGGTTGTGAAGGAACTGCCGGCGCATTATGCCAGCGATTTATCGCCCGGTATGATCGAAGTGATCACGGTCGAAGAGTTGACGGTTGAAGAACAACTGATTAACTTGGGCCGCGAAAAAGGCTATGTCACCTATGATGACATTTTGACGGCTTTTCCTGATGCCGAAAAGAATACCGAGCAACTCGAAGAGTTGTTCAGCAACCTCACCGATGCCAGCGTTGCGATTGTTGCCAACGAAGAAGAAGCGCAAGACCAATTGGCGCAAAATATTGAAGATGACGACGAGGATGATGAATTTGGCGAAACGGCCAGCGAAGATTTGCTAGAGGCGATCGAGGCCGACGACACGGTTGGGCTTTACCTGAAAGAAATCGGGCGTGTGCCATTGTTGACGGCCCCGCAAGAAGTGGATTTGGCGCAACGGATGGAGCGCGGCAAACAGTCACGCGAGACGCTGATTGAAAGCAAGGGTGAGCACCCCGAACGTGATACCTTAACTGATTACGGCGATGATGGCATGGCGGCGCGTGAGCATTTGATCAATGCCAACTCGCGTTTGGTCATTAGCGTGGCAAAAAAGTATATTGGGCGCGGCGTGCCGTTTTTGGATCTGATTCAAGAGGGCAATATTGGCCTGATTCGCGCTGCCAAGAAATTTGACTGGCGGCGTGGTCACAAATTTAGCACCTATGCCACGTGGTGGATTCGTCAAGCGGTCACTCGCGCCATTGCCGACCAAGGCCGCACTATTCGTGTGCCGGTGCATATGGGCGACCAGATCAACCGTTTGTTGCGGGCCAATCACCAATTGACGCAAGAATTGGGGCGCGACCCGACGGTGGCTGAGTTGGCTGAGGCGCTCAATGTGACCGTGCGCAAGGCCGAGCAGATGATTCAGGTGGCGCGTCGCCCGATCAGCCTTGAAACCCCAACCGATGATGAAGAAGAGAGTGTGTTGGGTGATTTTATTCCCGATGATGACAGCCCTGCGCCCGCCGAGATGGTGACCAATCAGGTGTTGCGTGAGCAATTGAGTGATATTCTCGATACGTTGCCCCCGCGTGAGGTGCGTATTTTGCAATTGCGCTACGGCTTGCTGGATGGCGAAATGTATACGTTGGAAGAAGTGGGCAAGCGTCTCGGGGTCACCCGTGAGCGTGTGCGCCAGATCGAAGCCCAAGCCCTCAGCCGTTTGCGTCACCCCGCCCACACCCGCCGCCTGCGCGACTTTTTGAAGGAATGATTGGGGGGAATGGGTAACGAGTAACGAGTAATGAGTAATGAGTGACAGGTTTTAGCCGCACTCGTTACTCGTTACTCGTTACTCGTTACTCGTTACTCGTTACTCGTTACTCGTTACTCGTTACTCGTTACTCGTTACTCGTTACTCGTTAC
>JAHBAL020000499.1 GCA_018500105.2 Anaerolineae bacterium | reverse complement strand
GTACGGGGGTCTTCGCCGATCAAAATATGCCCCGGCTCAAACTGCGTCGTCAGGGCCTCACCCTTTGGGTCAGACAGCACCAACTCCGCGACATCTATCACCGATGACAGGTTGGCGTTGGCCGCCACCTCATAGTCAATGAACAATACCTCACCCCCTCCTGCCGCCAAATCATTGCCACTCAGGTTATAAAGCAAGACCTTCACCTTCGCCTGTGCCGCGTCGCTCAGGTCTTCGGCCCAGCCCGGCGGCTCAAAGGTCGCCGTCCGGCTGCCCTTACGCGCCCCCGTCAGCTTTATCCCATGACTCGCGTCATACTTCAGGTCAAGCTGTAGCGCCGCCACCGCGTCGCTATTGGTCAGGGTCACGGTCAGCGTGCCTTTGCTGCCGGGCTGCGCCGCCACTTTGGCGATATAAAGCGTATTCATCCCCGCTTCGGCGCTTGTTTTGGCTTGTGCGACGTTGGCTGCTTCAACCTTTTCTGCCGCTGCTGCTGGCATGCCCAGCACCAAGCGCACTTGGGTCACGATGTCGAAGATGTTCCAAGCCCCGTCGCCGTTCAAGTCGGCGCGTTGCCAAAATTCGAGCGGATATAGCGCTGTGTTCGGGCGCTGTGGGCTGAGTGCCATGTTGCGCAAGAGCGTCAAATCCAGCACATCCACCTTGACATCGCTGTTGATGTCGCCCCGTCGCAAGGCAGTGATGGCAAACAGTGGGTTGGGGTTGGCGAAGTCGAAGGGGATAGCGGCCCCAGATGGGCCAGCCAGCACTACATTGCCGAAGGTGAGCGGCACGCTGATGCCGGCTGTGCCGGTCAGGTTGACATCGAAGCTCAGGTCAAGAATCGAGCCAGTGCCCGTGCCGATGTTGGCCCCAGTCTCGGAGTAAAGCAAGACCGTCATGGTGGCTGTGTCAGACGAGCGGACGGTGTTTGAGATCACCCGAAAGCCGTTGCTGCGGCTGGTGGTGCGCAATTCGGTCAAATTTATACCCGATAAGGTTGAGTAAGCTAGGTTGAACTGCAAGCCAGTGGCGGGTGTGTTCACCCCGCCGAGGTTCTCCAGCGTCATGCTCACGACATTACCTTTGCTGCCCAACGCGCCGCCGCCGTTGATAGCACGCATGCGGACGGCTGGGATTTGAGTTGCGGTTGCAGTCGGCGTCGCAGTCGGTGTTGGGGTTTGAGTCGCAGTTGCGGTTGGGGTTGGCGTAAAGGTTGCCGTTGTCGCAGGCGTTTGCGTCGCCGTCGGCGTGGGCGTCAAGGTCTCATACGCCACCATAAACGCCGCCTGCCCCACATCATCTTCGCCCACAGCATCATTACCCAAAATTGCGTCATTGGTCGCGTCAATGTCAATCAACTTGCTTCCAGCCACGTCGGTCACCCACGCAATCTCGGCGATATTGGTGTAGCTGCCGGTCAGGGCAGTCGTCGCCCGCAGCACAATATTGGCCGTCGCCGTGCCGTATGCGGCCACCGGCCCCAACTTTAGCGCCACCAAGTCGCTAGGCAACGTGGCTGCGACAGTCTTTAGTGCGCTTGTGTCTGCAAATGTGCCGCTGCTCGCCTGATACCAAGCCTTGCCGTCAAGGCTGATATAAAACTTATATTGCCCCACGCGCCCATTTGAACCACCATCTTGACGCGGCAAATAGGTAAACCCACTAATCACTTGCCGTTGCCCAAGATCAATTTGGATTTCGTGTGGGTAAGGCGGCTGCGGCGATACACTCCACGCGGTGTGCCAATGGGTATTGGGATTGTCGTCAATGGCGGCGTTGGCCGACGAATCGCCGCTATTTTGTTGGCTATCATAATAAATGATGCTCCAACCGCCCTTCGGCACTTGCGCATTATTTTGGTCAAGCACGCCAATCTCAGCCGCCGTTGCCCACACCCCGCGATTTCCTGCCTCGCTCAGGGCCTGAAAACGCACAAAGCGGAAGGTTGTAATCGGTTCGCTGCTATTCAGCGGGCTAACAGTAAACCCGCTTGGCACGTAATCAGCCACCAACACTTCTTGCAAACCAATGGCGCTGTTGTTGCTAACCGTTAGGCTAAAGGTGATATCGCCGCCCGGCACAATATTGCTGCTTTGCCCAGCCGCGAGTTGTTTAACCAACGACACATCGGTGACATAAGGCGATAAATAGCGCCCGTCAATGATCTTGCGCACTTCGGCTGCCGACCCTGCGCCTGCCGGCACTTGCCACGCCACCGAGGCGTGATCCGAACCACTATTTTCTTTATGCCGCAATTCGAAATAATATTTCTTGCCCGCCTCAAGTGTCATCGAAATAGACTTTTGTTCCCAGACGTTATATCGGTCAAAATCGCGTGCATTAGTGTATTTTGACAACGAGATCACGCTGCTCAAATTGAGCGCCGAATCGTCGCTGCTCAGCAAAAATTGTTGCGCATCGTCGCCCGACAGCCAAAAATAATAGGCCCCTGTGACCGGCGGATGCAAATACCCGCGCAGCCGTTGCCCAAAACTCGACCCGTCGTTCACTGGCACTTCGAGCGAATTGGTCAACAATTGGCTGACATTGGGCTGCGCCGGATAGCGCGAAAGGTTGGTTAGCGCATCTACCGTGTTACCCGAAACGCCCGTCCATACCTCGCGCAATACTTGACCAGTGCCTGTGCCAGCGCGAGTCGGTTTTGCGCCGTCAATCAACCAAGATTGCACCGACATCGCCGGTTTGGTCTTGCAATAATCAATTGCGCTTTGCGTCACCGAGATCGTCCAAGTGACAAAATGGGGCGATGCATCGGTCTGCGTAATGTCGCAAATCACCTGCATGAACTTATCGCGCTTTTTCAAATCGGTGTTGAGTGCGTTGATTTCAGATGACGACATGTCGCGGTAGCGCCGCATCATTTCAGTCCACAAGCCATAATTCAAATTGGGGAACGCCAAGCGCAACTGATCCAAAATCGCCAATTGTCCAAATGCACCCGCGTTGTCCCATTTTTGCGGCTGGCTGTTGTTGTTTAGCAAGGCAATCACAGTTGCATAACTATCCGAATCTACCAATCGC
The DNA here is from genome assembly GCA_018500105.2 of Anaerolineae bacterium. Taxonomy (GTDB): domain Bacteria; phylum Chloroflexota; class Anaerolineae; order J036; family Brachytrichaceae; genus AQU-03. The sequence continues at coordinate 12,027 of JAHBAL020000499.1, read as the reverse complement.
GAGTTGCCAAACAGGCGCTCTTGAGCATGCAACGACCACAAGTTAACCGTCGTTTCCGTCCCATACACATAAGACCATGCTCCCATTTGGTAGTTGTGTCCCACCTCGTGCCATATCCCCCAGCCAGTTGACCGATATACCGATTCGCTGGGCACGCCAATTTGCCAAGCGTTGTAATACATAATCGGGAAGCCGCTGTGCCCCCAGCCCGCGCTGATCTGAATATCTTCGCTGTGCCATTGTTTGCCCTGCGGCGATTGATGCGGCAAGGCTGCGCCATCACTCAGCCCCGACAACTCATTATGCAAGCGAGTGATTTGGGTGTAATACATTGCCGTGCTGTAAATGTCGCTATAGCTCAGCGTGTTGACCTCGCTCGACGGCACATGCACCACCGCCAATTCGCTCTCGAACACAGCCCAAGGCACGGGCGAGGCGCGATTTGCCAGCCAGTCGGCCTCACTGGTCTCGCCTGCGCTAAAGTAAGGCGCTTGCACCGCGTTGGCAACGGTAATGTCAATGGATTTGCTGACCGAAACCGTTGACTGGAAAATGATCGCACCGCCGTAAGGGCTGCGAATGAGATTTTCGCCGGGCAACAAATTCACCGCCATCGAGACGCTTGGGTAGCGCAAAAAGTTGCCGCCGCTCACGTTGCTTGATGTCGGCGACAATTGATCGGTTTGCGAGCCAATGCGCAAATAGACATCTTTCAACTCGCTGGCGTTGGCATTGCCCACTGTCACTGTAATGATTTGGTTGGGCGGCGCATACAATCCGGTCGCCTTCCAGTTGCGTGGCGGAACCGACATGCGCAAATAGCTATGATCTTTAAAACGCAAGTCAAATTGAAAGGCTTTCGAGATGACAGTCGCCATCGCAGGCACGGTGCCCGGAAAAACGGCTGGGTCACGATAGGCCGAAGCCGGAACCACATATGGCGGTTGAATTCGCGCCACTCGGTCACGCGCCACCTCAAGGTTATATTTGGCGGTCTCGCTGGCGGCCAAGGGGTAAGTAACCGCTGTCGAAGCATTGGCCTCGATGAAAGCGAGATCGTCTTGCAGCCAGCCATATTGCTGATTCGAGCCGCCGTGAATGTAATACAGTCCAATTTCGCTGCCATAATTATCGAGCGCCAGCCCCGAATCGGTGGTCAACACATATACATACGAATACGTCGCCGAGGCGGTTAATTGCAGCGCAAGCGAATCTGTGCAGAGTTTTGTAGTCAAAGTCCACGACCCAGACGAAAGACGCGCCAAACAATAGCTGCTGTTGGCCGAGTTTTGCCACTTATTGCTCACTACTTCCCACAATTGGTTACTTGAACCGCGACACGGCAACGGGCGAATGGCGGGATTGGCAGTTACATCGCCGTCGGCGGTGAGACACACACTGCTATTGTTGCGTGGCGAAATCATATCTGGCCCGCTCGCCACCGCCTCAACTACAGACACAACTTCGTTGCGTTTCGAGGGGGCAGGGGGTTGCGTTTCGGCAAACGTGGCAATAATTTGCCCCGACAAAATCAAACCAAAAAGCAGCGCGGCGATCAGGGTAATGGGTCGGAATGGGTGATTCATGATGAGAAAGGTATAAAGTTAGAGAGCCACATTTTACGCCCAAAATAGCGATTCTTGTGCGGCAAAAGAAACATATATACTAAACTATCTCGGACACGAAAGACTGTATCGGTCTCATCACAGGCCGGTGTTTTGCCAAATGAATCTATCCCTGATTGACCTCCCTTCCCCCGCCAACGCGGCTACGCCCATTCCATTGCCTCAAGTCGCCATTCAGCTTCATCCTGACGACAATGTGGCGATTGCGCGGCAGCCATTGCTGCAAGGCATGACCCTATTGCTCGACGGCGGCACGACGCTGCACATCCGCGATACCATCCCGCCCGGTCACAAAGTGGCGCTGCGCGAGGTGGCGGCGGGTGATGCGGTGCGCCGTTATGGGCAATTTATCGGTGCCGCCACAAAACCCATTCACCCCGGCAGCCACGTGCACACCCACAACCTGAGTGTGGCTGCGTTTGATAAAGATTACGCGGTTGGGGTGGATGTGAAACCAGTCGCGTTTGTGCCCGACGAACAGCGCCGCACCTTCATGGGCTACAAACGCGGCGATGGGCGTGTCGGCACGCGCAACACCATCGCCGTCATTTCGTCGGTCAATTGCTCGGCCCACACCGTGCGCCAAATCGCCGCCCACTTCACCCGCGAGGTTTTGGTGGCCTATCCTAATATAGATGATGTGATTGCCGTCGCACATGCGTCCGGGTGTGGGGCACGGCTGGGTGGAGACGATTACCAATTGTTGCAACGCACCTTGGCAGGCATGGCCAATAATCCCAATGTCGGCGGTTATATTTTGGTGGGATTGGGTTGTGAGGTCAACCAAGTGCAAGATTTGATCAACAATTATGGCCTGCGCCATGCTTCAGGCCAAGCCCCGCTCAGCCTGACCATCCAAGAATCGGGCGGTATTCGCAAAACGGTGCAGGCCGGTATCGAGGCGGTCAAAGCGTTATTGCCGCTGGTCAATGCCACCGCCCGCACCCCGCAACCCATTTCAGGGCTAAATGTGGCGCTGCAATGCGGCGGCAGCGATGGCTGGAGCGGCGTCACCGCCAATCCGGCGCTGGGTTTGGCGGTGGATGAATTGGTGCGACACGGCGGCACAGCCGTATTGAGCGAAACAACCGAGATTTATGGGGCCGAACATTTGCTCACGCGACGTGCCATTAACCCGCAAATTGCCGATAAATTACTCGGCCAAGTGCGCTGGTGGGAAGCGCATACGCAGCGGCTCAATATTGAGATTGACAACAACCCATCGCCCGGCAACAAGGCTGGCGGGCTAACCACGATTTACGAAAAGTCGCTCGGTGCGGTGGCAAAAGGCGGCAATACGCCGCTCACGGCGGTGTATGCCTATGCCGAGCCGATCACCGAGCGCGGCATGGTCTTTATGGACACGCCCGGCTACGATCCGGTATCGGCGACGGGGCAAGTGGCGGGCGGCTGTAATTTGATCGTGTTCACCACCGGGCGCGGCTCGGTGTTTGGCTTCAAGCCAGCACCCAGCATCAAGGTTGCCACCAACTCGGCCCTCTATCGGCAAATGGAGGAGGACATGGACCTCGACGCTGGCAAGATTTTGGACGGCGTTCCAATGACGACAATGGCGGCGGAAATTCTGGACGAAATCATCGCGGTGGCATCGGGCAAACCCAGCAAAAGCGAAGCCCAAGGCGTCGGCGCCGACGAATTTAACCCTTGGAATTTGGGCGGGACGCTATGACAAGAGCCATGAGCCATGAGCCTTGAGCCGCGAGCTTTGAGCCATGAGCCATGAGTCGCGAGCTTTGAGCTTTAGGCTGTGAGTGATGTGAATCGTGAGCCGTAAACATAGACGTTAACGTCTACGTTTACGCAAAGCCTAATGCACGCAAAACACCAAAGCTCAAAGCTCAAGGCTCAAGGCTCAAGGCTCATGGCTTCCAAGCTACAGGTATACTGACGACGTGCGAAAAAATTGGCACAATATCATGCTTTTTGTGGTGGGGCTGGGGCTGTATCTCGTCACGTTGCAAACCGATGTGCAGGCCGCCGACAGCGGTGAATTTCAAGTCGTGGCGTGGATGTTTGGCATTGCGCATCCGCCCGGCTACCCACTATTCACCATGCTGAGCGGGTTGTTTGCCCATTTACCCTTTGGCAACCCCTATGCTCAAATGTCGCTGTTCTCGGCGCTTGTCTCGGCGGCAACGCTGGGCTTGGTCGCCGCCAGTGCCAGCAGCCTTGCCCAGACAACGTATCGCAGCCGTTGGATGGGCGTCGCAGCCGCCTTGGTGCTTGCCACCAGCACCACTTTTTGGGCGCAAGCCGTCACCGTTAACATCCGCAGCCTCACCTCATTTTTCATGGCTTTAATGCTGTGGGCCATGCTGCAAAATAGCCGCGCTGGCGTGCTTGTTTTCTTTACTGCCTTCGGGCTGGGCGTCGGGCATCACTTATCGTTGCTCTTTCCGGGCGCAGTGTGCGCCGTGTATGTGCTGGCAAATTGGGCACGGCAGGGCGCGGCGGGGCGCGTGCGCACACTCGTGGCGGCGGCGGCGTTGCTTGCTGCCAGCCAACTCGTTTGGCTCTACCTGCCCATCCGCGATGCCGCCAATGCCCGTTTTGCGCCCGGCAACCTCAACACGCTCGCCAATTTGCTCTATCACATACGCGGCGGCGGCTTCGAGGGCGACATGCTGTATTTTGTGCTAAAAGAGCCTCAATTATTGTGGGACCGGCTGGCGCTTTTGCCACAATTGCTCACCTTTCAATTTGGCCCCGTTTTGCCTTGGTTAATGGCGCTCGCAATGGCGGTGATGCTGGTGCGGCGAACCGCTTTGGCGTTCACCTTGCTGATGGCTTTTGCGCTGCACCTGTTCATCACGCTCACCTACCGCGCCCCGCAAACGGTCGAATACGCCCTGCCTGCGTGGGTCATCGCCTGTGTCGCCGTTGGCGAAATTACAAATTTAAAATTGAAAATGAAAAATGAAAAATTGGCTCGCCCCCTAATCCGAAATTTTCCATTTTCTATTTTCCATTTTAAATTTCTCCTCTTATTGGCTTTGGTCGGCCTGAACCTCAGCCAGCGGTTGCCGAGCTTTGTGGCGCTGGCCCGCGACACCCGCGTGCGCGAGGACGCCCAGCGCACGCTCGAAAATGCCGCGCCCAACAGCCACATTTTCGCCCAATGGCATCAGGCCACCCCGATGTGGGCCTTGCAAAGCATTGACGGCCTGCGCCCCGATGTCACCGTCGAGTATGTTGACCCGCGTGGCGGCGAGGCTTACGCCAGCCAATTCGCCCGCCGCGTCGCCCAATCCACCGCACCCGCCCGCTACACCACCAGCCACGATGCCGCCGCCTTTGCCGCCGCCAATCTGTGCGCCATGCCACAGCAAGCCATCCCCGCGTGGGAGGTGTTCGCGTGCCCATTGACCAGCGCCAAGTCGCCTGCGCTATTGCTGTTTGATGGCCGTATCGAAATTTTCAGCGTCAAGCCCGACCATGAGGCCATTCAGCAGGGCGGGCGCTTCGACGTTATCGTCATTTGGCGGGCGGCAGCGGGTTTGGTGGATGGCGATTCGCTCAGCGTGCGCCTGATGTATCCCGATGGGCGACTGGCGAGCAACTTTGACCTGCGGCTCGACCCGCAACAACAGCCCGGCCAAGTGCAAGCGCGGCGCGTCTCGCTGGGTGTGCCGCTCGATCTGCCGCTTGGCCCGCGCCCATTACTCATTGGGGCCTATCGCGGCGGGCAAATTTTCAAAACGCCGAGCAACGGTGACTTTGTGCCGGTTGAATCGCTGCACGTGCAGCCCAACCTGAGCGTGATCGCACCGCCCTCGCCGGGCATCGTCCGTTTTGCCGACCAAATGCAGTTGATGCAGGCCAAGATTGAGCGCCGCGACGATGTCGCCATCGTAGACCTCGACTGGTTGGCGTTACAGCCGCTTAGTGCCGACTATATTGTGTCGGTGCGGCTCGAAGGTGAGGGCTTTTTCAAATCGCACGACGGCGTGCCGGCCTTGGGCGCAATTCCCACCCTCAAGTGGTTGGGCGGGGTCAGCATCCGCGACCGCCACCTTATCCCACTCGGTGGCTATCGCGGCCCGTTACGTGGGCGTGTTATCGTCTACGATGCCGCGACTGGCTTGCCTGTGCCGAAGGTCACAGGCGACGGGCTAAACGTTGAGTTTTAAAGATATTAGGACTTATGTAAAAATTTGATTTTCACCACAAAGCGCACAAAGAACTCGAAGATTTGTATTTTTAAACCTTTCTTTTCTTTGCGAGCTTTGTGTTCTTTGTGGTGAAATGTTTTTAATGCGCGTAATTCCTATATATGACGGTTTAAAATCGCGTTAAGTTGGACCAAATTGTTTGTCCAAATACAACCCTAGCACGGTTTTGAGTTCGGCTATCATCGCCAAGTCAATGCTGCTGGCGTCGGCGCGGTGGCCTTGTATCGCCAACGCCGAGAGCGATTTGAAAATCGCCATGCACACCCGCACGCTGCGTGTGATTTCAGCCGGATCATGCGCAGGGTAGCGCAAGGTAACCAAAGCGGACATGCGACCCATCAGCATGGTTTCGAGTGTGCGTTGCAGGGCGCTCATATCGCCCACATGTGGGGCATTGAGGTATAGCCCGCGAAAACCGGCACGCCCGCTGATAAATCGCACCAGCGGCTCGATCAACTGATCGAGAATTTGCGCAATTGGCTGGTTGAATACGGCTTCGGTGATTAATCCATCCAGCAGCGTCGCTAAATCGTGGGTGTGGCGCTCGATCAATACTTGCGCAATAGACTCTTTGTTGGGAAAAAAATCATACAACGAGCCGACGGCGGTATTGGCCCGTTTGGCAATCAAGATGGTGTTGGCGTTGTCGTAGCCGACCTCATCAAACACCTCGGCTGCCGCCTGCAAAATATTCTCGGTGCGCTGTTTGCCACGCGCTTGGCTTGGGGTGCGGCGTGTGGCAGCGATGCTGTGCATATCGGTTTGGTCTGCAATCAAGATGCCCTCTATTATGACTGATTATGACCGAGGATAATTTGGTCAGGTGGGTAAATTTTGACTACTCAGTCAGACTGAATTGTGTCATACTAATGATTGAATCAGAATCAATGCGAGGCTTTTTACTCAAATCACCTGATAAAATTTGGGTTAAGGAAGATGCCGATTCATATCAACAACATGCATCGAAAAATTAATCGGTGAATAACGACCCTATCACTAAACCGAATGCGCCACACGCCGACGAAAATCGGTCTGGTCAAAGCTCGCTTGATTACCAAGTGTTGATTGACTCTGCGCCTGATGTCGTGACCGCGCTCACCCTTGAAGGTGACGTGCGCTTTGTCAACACATCCGTCAAATGGGTGCTGGGTTACGAGCCTGCCGAGCTGCTTGGGCATTCATTTCTCAATTTTGTAGCCGCCGATGACCAAGCGATTGCCAGCGCTCATTTTGATCATATTTTGGCGGTGGTGGCAAAATGGTGCTATAACGATCCGCCGGCCCTTTTTCAAGCCGAGCTACGGTTGCAAAAACGAGACGGGACGTTGGTCGAAAGTGGTTTTCGCGGCAGCTTGTTAATTGAAAACGAGCAATGCACCGGCGTTTTGCTGCACTGGCACGATATTGCTAGCCGTCACGCCGCCCAGCAAGCCCTGCGTGACAATCAAAACTTTACTCAGCAAATCTTCGACAGCATTTTTGATGCGGTGGTGGCCTACGATAACCGGCGCGTTATTCAATCTTGGAACAAGGCCGCCGAGCGTTTGTATGGCTGGAAGGCCGAAGAGGTGATCGGCAAAGTCATTTCCGAGGTCATTCATCGGCGATATGTCAGCTCCGAACAGCAAATGCAACTGCGCCAGCAAAGTATTGAGCGCGGTGGCGTGTCGCAGGCCGAATTATTTCACTTGCGCCGCGACGGACATCCGGTTTACATCAGCGACTCGGTTGCGCCATTGTTCGATCGGCATGGCAACCGCGTTGGTTCGGTCAATGTGATTCGTGACATGACTGATCTAAAGCACACCCGTGATCAGCTTACCCAAGAAACCGAACGCATTAATAGTATTCTGGATTCACTCGAAGACGTGATGTTTTCTGCCGAAGTGCCGGGGTTGCGCTTGCTTTATTTAAACCCAGCGGGGCAAAAAGCGTTGGGATCGTATTACACCAAGATCAAAAACGACCCGCAAAATTGGCCGCATTTGTTTGATTTGCCACACGTCAAAGTCGTCGGCAGCGCCATCCGCACAATGTATCGCACTGGCAAACACGACGGCGAACATGAGTTATTGCTGGGCGATCTTGGCCCGCGGTGGATGCGTGTGCGGGCGTGGCTGGTGCGCGATGAGCAAGGCAAACCGATTCGCATTGACGGCATTGCCACGGATATTACCGCCAGCAAGACCGTCGAGGAGTCGCTGCGCGAATCGTCGCGGCTCAAATCCGAATTTATGGCGACCATGAGCCATGAAATTCGCACGCCCATGAATGGCATTTTGGGCATGGCCGAGATGTTGCTCGATACCAGTTTGGATGAGGAGCAGCGCGATTTGGCGCAAATCATCCAAGATTCGGGCTGGGCGCTCATGACCATCATCAACGATATCCTCGATTTTGCCAAGATGGAAGTGGGGCGCTTGAATATTGTGGATGCGCCTTTTGAGTTGCGGCCTGCCATCGGCGAGGTGGCAAAATTGATGTTTGCCAACGCCAAAGACCGCAAGCTGCAAATCGAATCGCATGTGGATGCTGATGTGCCGGTGTCAATTTTGGCTGATGGGGCGCGGTTTCGCCAAGTGCTGCTCAATTTGATGAGCAATGCCGTCAAATTTACCCATCAGGGCGGGGTTAAATTGTCGGTTAAGCGCGAGCAGCGCGACGGCGGCAAAGTGTTTGTGCGTTTCGAGGTGACCGATACTGGCATCGGCATCGCCGAAAAAGACATCCCGCGTTTGTTCCAACCTTTCGTCCAACTCGATGGTTCGATGGCGCGGCGGTATCCGGGCACTGGCTTGGGGCTGGCGATTTCCAAGGGCTTGGTCGAGAGTATGGACGGACGTATCGGCGTATCGAGCAAGCTCGGTGTCGGCTCGACCTTTTGGTTTACTTTGCCGGTCGCCGCATTTAAAGCCGATGCCTAAGGTCACCCGCTGTCCAACTCGGGTTAGTAACATGGATAAACAAGATATTCAGGATGTTTTTCTTTTTTTCTTATCCTGAATAGTCTGTTTACCTGTTTTTTATGGGGTTAGTAACATGGATGGACAGGATATTCAGGATAAAAAAAGAAAACATCCTGAATATCCTGTCCATCCATGTTTCATAGGGTTTAATAACACAGATAGTCAAGATGGGCAGGGTGTTTTTGCTGTTTCAGGAATAATTCCTGGTTGGCGTTGCGGCGGGCCACCTCTTGCCGCACCATCGGGGCGACTTTTGTGCCGAGCAATTCAATCGCACGCATCAATTTTAGGTGTGGCAATGTGCCGACGCTGAGTTGCAGCAAATGCCGTTGGTGTTTGAAAATGGCATGTTGATACAAGATTTTTTCGGCGATTTCCTCTGGGTTGCCCACCGCCAAATGCCCGCGCAAGCTGCGTGATGCGTCATATTCGGCGCGGGTGATGGGCGGCCAGCCGCGTTCGCGCCCGATTTTGTTCATCACCACCCCCGCCGATGAAAAAGAATCATCGAGCGCTTGCTTCGAGTCGTCGGCAATGAAGCCATGCGAGTTAATGCTGACGGCCAAATTTGCCGGATCGTGACCGGCGTAGCGCACAGCGTCCCAATATAGCTTGACCAGCGGCGCAAAACGGTGTGATTCGCCGCCGATGATGGCAATCGCCAAAGGCAGGCCCAATGTTCCGGCGCGAATGACCGACTGAGGCGTGCCACCCACTGCCACCCAAACCGGCAATTTGGCTTGCTGCGGGCGCGGGTAAACCGGCAAATTGTTGATGGCGGGCCGATGTTGACCCGCCCATGTCACTCGTTCGTGGTCGCGCAGCTTGAGCAGTAGGTCGAGTTTTTCGCCGAATAAGGCATCGTAGTCGTGCAGGTCGTAGCCAAAGAGCGGGAATGACTCGATGAACGAGCCGCGCCCGGCCACAATTTCGGCCCGCCCATTTGAGAGCAAATCGAGCGTGGCAAAATCTTGAAATACTCGCACAGGGTCATCGGAACTGAGCACGGTGACGGCGCTGCCGAGCTTGATTTGCTTGGTGCGGGCCGCCGCCGCCGCCAAAATGACGGCTGGGGCCGATGACATATATTCGGCGCGGTGATGCTCGCCCACGCCAAAGGCATCTAGCCCGACTTGGTCGGCCAGCACAATTTCTTCGACCAAATCGCGCAGCCGCTGGGCTGGGCTGACGGTATGGCCGGTGCTGGGGTCGGGCGTGCGTTCGACAAACGAATAGATGCCGATTTCAATCGGCGGGCGGGTAGGCGCGGTCATGTCGGGAATTATAGATGGTGGGGCCAGATCAAAAAAACGTAAAATACACAAATGTTTCCACGCTTATTAGCCAGCCGAGGGGTGCTTTTGATCTATATTGTTCACACCGTTGGCATGACGGCACTGATTGCTGCCGAATATATCGCTCATGCGTTTACCAACCCTTGGGCTATCACCGTGAAAGAGGTGGTTGACGATGGTGAGACTATTGGTATTTTGTTGATCGCGCTGGGCGTGCTGTTGGAATGCCGCGAAACGCTGCTGAAACGCGCCTTGCGTGAAAAAAAACAAGATGACGAGCACTTGCACTTGAGCGCAATGGAGCACGATCTTGAGTATTATGGTGTGGTGCTGCTCATGATTGGCCTGACCATTGAAATGATGGTGGCAATATTGAATTACGTGGCAGAACATTTTCATGCCAATTGGCTGTATGTTGAGATTGAATCCAGTTTCAATATGATTACGGTCACGGTCATTTCGTTGCTGATGATTGCGGCCATTGCCGCCATGATTCGCGTGATCATGTTGATGTATTTGCCACACAAAACGTCATCCGATTAAAATTTGCATACAATATTTGCATGTCACATCCTGATCTTATTATCCGGCGCGCCCGACTGCGGCGACAAGTCGGCCTGCACGATATTGCCATTCACGACGGGCGCATTGCCGCCATCAGCACGCACGGCGCTGGCGCGACGCTGGCTGCAAATGCGGCTCATGAAATTGATGCCAATGGCGGGCTGGTTACCGAGTCGTTTATTGACCCGCATTTGCATTTATGCAAAGTGTATACCTTGCTGCGTATGGATACCGGCGCAGTCGGCGATTATCACGGCGAGGGCATGGGCAAGGCCATGTCGGCCATTGAGGCGGCGGCGCGGGTCAAGGCCGATTATCACGAATCGTGGATTTACGACAATGTCAAGCGCAATTTGGATTTGGCGCTGAAATATGGCAACACCCACAAACGGGCGCTGGTGGATGTGGACAGCAAAGCCAAACTCGAAGGCATCAAGGCCGTGCTGCGTGCCCGCGAGGCATTTAAAGGCCGCGTGGATTTGCAGGTGGTGGCGTTTGCCCAAGACGGCATTGTGCGCGAGGCGGGCGCGGCGGATCTGATGCGCCAAGCGATGGCAATGGGCGCGGATGTGGTGGGCGGCATCCCTTGGCTCGAATACACGGCGGAGGATCGCGCCGAGCATGTGCGATTTTGCTTTGATTTGGCGCAAGAATTTAACGCCGATGTCTCGTTTTTGGTGGATGACGTGGGCGACGCCGAGTCACGCACGATTGAAGACATGGCGGTGGCGGCGATTAAGCGCGGCTGGCAAGGCCGTGTCTTGGCGCATCACGCCCGCGCAATGGCCTTGTATTCGCCGCCCTATATGCAAAAGCTGATCGCCCTGCTCAAAAAGGCCGATCTGAGTGTGGTGACCGACCCGCATACCGGCCCATTACATGCGCGGGTGAAAGAATTGTTGGCGGCTGGCGTGAATGTATGCTTGGGCCAAGACGACGTGTCAGATTCGTATTACCCATTTGGGCGCAACAATATGCTTGAGGTGGCATTTTTGGCGGCACATTTGTTGTGGATGACGACCTTGCCGGAGATGGAAACGCTGTATGACATGATTACGCACCGCGCCGCCAAGGCGATGGGGCTGACGGGCTATGGCTTGCAGGTCGGCAACGCCGCCGATTTGGTGCTGCTTGACGCGCCAAATGTGCTCGAAGCCTTGCGTGAACATGCCGCACCAAAATGCGTGATCCGCAATGGCAAATTAATGGCGTGATCTCGGTTGAATCAAAAATCTGGGCGCAGATTCAGATCAAGCTGCGGTGTTTGCCTTTCAAGAAGGAATTTGCTTAGGACTTACGCGCATTAAAAATATTTCGCCACAAAGAACACAAAGATCACAAAGAAAAGAAAGGTTTACCAATGCAAATCTTTGAGTTCTTTGTG
>JAHBAL020000471.1 GCA_018500105.2 Anaerolineae bacterium | reverse complement strand
TCAGGCTCAGGACCATTCTACATAACAACGCCCACTGCGTGGGCTGCAAAATTAGCCCGTGTAACGGGCGTTGCTATGTAGCGCGGGGATTGATCCCCGTGCGGGCGTGGCACTCGCAAATGTTTTGGCTTGTAAACATCTAAAAATTAGCAGGTAAATATGCAAGATCTATTTTGTTTGCCTATTAGTATAAATACTCAATGTTGTGAATATTGAGATGCGCATTACATAAGTGAATTGTCTGTAGTAAAGCAAGAGAGTCTTGGGTCTTAGACTTTCATACAATCTAACCCACCACACCAAAACTCAACGCCGCAAACGACAACGGCGGCAACGTAAACTCGGCTTGCCCGTCGGCGACAACAGCGCCAAATGGCTGGGCGACGACGACATTGGGCTGGGCGTAGCTGTTGACGGCCTTGGCGTCGGGGCCAGTCACGATTTCGCCATTCAGCACGGCGGTCAGGGCGCGGTCAGCCACATTCACCCGCACCGGCGCGGCCTCGGTTTGGCTGCGATTGGTGGCAAACACATGCAGCACCGGCTCGCCATTCGCATCGTGGCCCAAAATGGCGCTGCTGTCAATCATCGCTACCGTGCCATACGCCGCGCTGTCGTAGCGCGGGCCATCCACCGCCACCCGCAAGGCTGTGCCGCTGCGGCGTTTGCTCATCATTTCAATCGGGTAAAAAATGCTCTGAATGAGCATGTCATCGCCTTGGGTGAGAATGGGCGCGATGACATTGACAATCTGCGCAATATTGGCGATCTTGACGCTATCGGCGTGGCGCACAAAGCTATTTAAAAAGCCCGCCACCACCAGCGCGTCCTCAAGGTTATACACTTCTTCGATCAAATGCGGCGCAAATTTGCCCTCGCCGTCCATTTGCCGATTTTTATACCAAACATTCCACTCGTCAAAACACAAATAAGCGCGTTTTTTGCTGCGTTTTTTGGCCTGCACAAAACGACATACCGCGTCCATCTCCTCAATTTGCTGGTCAATCGAATTGGTGATGGCGAGATAATCGGCAGTGTTTTCGCTGTCGCCATAGTTGGGGTGCGGATTGCCGACATAGCGATGCAGGCTGATGTAATCGGCGTAATCGCCAAGATGCTCAAGCACGGTGCGATCCCAATCCATATAGGTCGGCAGGCGAATCGAACATGTGCCACACGCCACTGTTTCAATCGTTTTGTCGGTGTCCTTCATCATTTTGGCGGCCTGTTGGGCGCGAATGGCGTATTGATCGGCGGGCACATGCCCAAGCTGCCACGGGCCGTCCATCTCATTGCCCAGACACCACAATTTCACCCCAAACGGGTCACGGTTGCCATTGGCGGCCCGCATATTGGCATATTTTGTGCCCGCTGGCGCATTGCAATACTCCACCCAATTTCGTGCTTCTTCGGGTGTGCCTGTGCCGAGGTTGACCGTCAACATCGGCGTCCAATCCATTTTGCGGCTGAGCGTCATAAATTCGTCCGTGCCAAATTGGTTGGTCTCGATGCTTTGCCATGCCAATTCACGCACGGTCGGGCGCAAATGCTTCGGCCCGATGCCGTCCATCCAATGAAACCCGCTGGCATAATTGCCGCCCGGATAGCGCATGGCGGTGTAGCCCAGCCGCTGCAATGCCACCAGCACATCGCTTCGGCAACCGTCGGCGTCGGCGTGTTTACTATCGGGCTGATACACGCCCTCGTAAACGGCGCGGCCCATGTGTTCGAGAAAACCGCCAAAAATACGCGGGTCTACCGCGCCGATCTGAAATTGGGTGTGCAGGGTGAGTGTGGTCGTTTTCATGGTGCAAAATTTACTTTACCCGCGCCAAACAGCCGCACCGCATTCTTATAGGCGATGTTTTCGGCCACTTCGCGCGGCAATTGCGCCAGCCAAGCCCGATTAAAGCGCATGATCGTCTCATAATCGGCCCAACGCTGGGGAATCCACGTGTCGCTGCCGATGGTGACGCGATTGGGGTGCTTCATAAACAAGGCCCGCCATCGCTCCGACAGTTTGCCGTCTGGCGCAATGTCATATTCACGAATCGAGGTATCCACCCACAAATTGGGGTAGGTGTCGAGCATCTGGCTTGCCACTTCGGGCGGGTCGCTTAGCCCGGCATGTGCCCACAAAATTTTGGCCTTGGGCGCATAGGCAAACACTTGGCGAATGGTGCTGGCGTCTGAGTGAATATGCACATACAAATTGCGGTCAATGGCGAGTTGCACCGCCTTGCGGGCGATGGCCGAATCTGCCGTGCCGACATTCAAATGCACCTCGCCGATGCCGAAGTAAATCGGCGTTTTGAGTTTGTTTTCAAGGTAGCTCGGCACTACCGCCTGCTCGGTCCAATTTCCCGACGACACGCCATCGTGATAAGGTCGCAGCATCGGCACAATGCGCTCCGAATCAAGCTTATACAGCCGCATCGTGCCTTCGTCAGACGTGCTCGACACCAACGCACGGCGAATATCGGCATTGCGTAATTTGCCCAGCACATTTTCGGGCGAATAATCGGCCCATGCGCTTTGGCTATAGTGAACATGGGTGTCGTAAATGGGCAAATGCGTGTGCGCGGCGGTAGCGGTGGCGGCGGGCTTGGCTGCGTTTGGGCTGGCTGGCAGC
>JAHBAL020000233.1 GCA_018500105.2 Anaerolineae bacterium | reverse complement strand
TTGCCGCAATAGCCAAATGGACAAACACAATAGACCCCGCATATTTTTACCTGCCAATTTTCAGATGTTTACGAGCAAAGATATGTGCGAGCTTTAATTGATTTGTCTATAAGGTAACTCTCTGAAGCAAAGCGCCCTAGCGCAGCGGCGATAAATAGCCGATCCACGTAATATTGAATTGACGACTTTCTAAACGGCCCAACAATTTGGTCATCATGACATCGAATTGTGAGTGCATCTTTTGCTCGGCTCGCATCAAGGTCGTGTAATCGGGCACAACCCGCAAATCGAGCGCATGGCGCAAATCGGCGTTTTCCTTGAGGTATTGCTGCATGTCACGAAAACTCAGCCGCATGACCGCCCGCAACATTGCACAGGCCCCCAGTTGTTGAAAGG
This sequence comes from Anaerolineae bacterium, assembly GCA_018500105.2. Classification (GTDB taxonomy): domain Bacteria; phylum Chloroflexota; class Anaerolineae; order J036; family Brachytrichaceae; genus AQU-03. Next base: position 2,334 of record JAHBAL020000233.1, on the reverse strand, counting down.
TGAAATAGTGGGGGCTTTTCGCATGGGCATATCTTGGCAACGCCTCACGCGCAAGTTGGTAGGCAATGCGAGCCGCTTCGATTTGTTGATTGATATCGTTATTTTCAAAATTCATGGCTAAATTCTCCGGATTGTGAGATTTCTGTGTGTTCACAACCATTGGTGCAAATCATCGCCATCGCTATCTATGAGAGTGCCGTGAATAAACTACTACTTGCAACACAAAACCTTAAATTTTGCATAGAAAAAGATATGAAAAAGCATAGAATACGCTTTGGTTTTTTGGTGCAAGGAAAATACACTATCTATTGTCTGAATCGGTATCGTTGAAAGTGTTAAGGTTGCAACGAAAATCGGGGTTTTCTCAAAGCAAATTCTTAGTATTTGCAAATGACTTTCTGGGCGATTTTTGAGGCGAAATCAAGTCTTTTTAATTTTCTGAAAGAAGCCCGATTTTTGGTGATGTGTTAGCGGGTGCGGCGCACATATAACGCCAGCAAACCGGCGCCGAGCAGCATGGCGCAAGCGCTGAAGGTAAACAGCAACGAGTAACCCAGCGATTGAATCATGTAGCCACCCAAGAACGCCACCACTGCAAAGCCAAGACCGGCCAGTCCTTCTTGCGAGCCGTTCAACGTGCCGTGTTGGCGGCTGGGGGTGCGCGACATAATGAAGACCATAAAGGCTGCATAACGGGCGGGGGTGGTGAGCCATACTGCAATATAGCCTGTTGCCCCGACCCACCAAATTGGAATCCATGCCATAGGCAACATGCCCAGTGCCGACACCGTTAGGGCCAAGATGACTGTGTTGGCGCTGCCCAATTTGCGGGTAAACCAAGGGATGGCGAAGGCGGCAGGCACGCCGAGCAATTTGGCGATGGCTTGAATATTGCCGATGGTGGCGGTGCTGACGTGTAACTCGCGGTCCATATACACGTTGAAGAAGGTTTGCATACTGGCGACGCCACCTACTTGTAAAAATCGCAATAGGCCAAAAAACACCAATAGCCAAAAGATGCTTTGCGCCGGGAAGGTTTGTTCATCCTCTTGGGCGGTGAGCGTGCTGTTATCGCCGGGCATCACCTCGCGCATTTGCCATACTAAATAGATGGTTAGCAGTAAAAAGAGCGGTGTTAACCACAGTGTCCATTGGTAAGGCGCGGGTTGCTCGGTGCTGCCCAACCCCATATTTGCCAAAATGGCGGGCAGGTTGCCGCCAATGAGGCTGCCGAGAAAACCAAACACGGCAAAGGTGGCGGATTGAAACGAAAAGACACTGGTGCGCTGCTGGGCGGTGCTGAGCGCCCCCAAATAAGGCGCACCCGCCACAAAGTAGGCCGCCAAACCGAGATTTGAAATGATCGCCCCGATGATGAGTGTTGACACACGCACGGTGTCAGGCAACCAGCCAACGACAGGCACAAACGCGCTGCCCAAGGCAATAAGCACGATCCCGATACGCATGATGCGCAGCAGTCCATATTGCTCGCACAACCGCCCCACCGGCAGACAGGCCAGCGCAAACACACCCATGCCCACCGAGTTGATGATGCCAATCACATCTGGGCCATAGCCTAGCCGCAACAAATACAAATTGAACAAAACGGTATTGATGCCACCATCGAGTGTGATGGCAAGCAAGGCCGAAGTAATGAGATGCCGACGAACATCGAGGTCAAATGAGCCGAGTTGGGTGCGCAGTTTGGTAATAATAATGGTCCAATTGTCTCATTTTGAATAGGTGATTGCGTGAATCAAGGCTGTTCAAAAATCGCCTCGTCATTCCCGCGAACGCGGGAATCCACAATCCCACTGACACAATTTTACGAGTTTGTTGCGTTTTTGCTTGCAACGTTATGGATCTCCGCGTTCGCGGAGATGACGTATTGAGCGCTATTCTGACTTTTGAACAGCCTTAGTGCGTGAATGGGCGAATGGGTGAATGCGCATGATTTGTTCATATGCTTCATGCTTCCTCTTTCCTCCTTTCTTCCTCCTTTCGTAGTATCATCGCGGCAGTGTCGCAAAAAACAGTCATCATTTACAACCCCGTCGCCTATTGGTTTCGGCAATATGAAACCACGCTGGAGCTAGTTGAGCGTTATGCCCGGCAAGGTTATGCGGTGAAATTGCTGGCTTGTCGCGCCAAATTGCCGGCCTGCATGGCGAACCCCGACCACAATTTGGGCGTGTGTGTGCAATGTCAGGCGCGGTTTTCGGCGGGGGTAAATTGGGCACGCGGCGGCGCGGCGGCGCACTCCATCGAGACGGCGGGCTTTTATACGCTGACTGCCGAGCAGCAGCGCCAATTGCGCCAGATCGAGCAAATGCC
>JAHBAL020000564.1 GCA_018500105.2 Anaerolineae bacterium | reverse complement strand
TGCCACAACTGCCCCGCCCACCCCCGTGTTGCCGCGTATCGAAGATATTAAGCGTGACACCAGCAAGCCGCTTGGCTCGCCAGAAAATCCAATCATCATGGCGCTGGCCCCATCCAGCACCAGCCAAGAGCTTTTGGTGAGCGGTGATGCCATTGCCAAAGAAATGCGAGACTTGACTGGGCTGACGATCAAGACGATTGTGCCCACCAGCTACGCGGCGCTGATCGAGGCGATGGGCGCGGGTAATGCGCACATTGGCTGGTTGGCCCCGCTGCAATATATTTTGGCGAAGCAAAAAGGCTATGCCGAAGTGACAATGGCGACGTTGCGCATTAACGCCCAAGACAAGAAGGCGCGTGACCATTATGGAATGCAATTTTTGGCGAACAAAGACAGCAACTTTAAGCCGTTTTTTGACACTGCCAAAAACGAATCAACCACCAAAGACGCGAAGGATGCGTTGACGCAATTTAATGGCAAAACGGTGTGTTTGACCGACCCGCTTTCGGCATCGGGCTATGTTTTCCCCAGCGGCGTGTTGGCGAAGGCAGGCGTGAAGCCGGGCAAGATTGTCGAGACCAAGGCGCATCCCACCACTGCGCGGGCGTTGTATACCGGCGGGCAATGCGATTTCGGCGCGACCTATATTGATGTGCGTGACGAAGATGCCAAACTCAAGGCCGATTTGCCGGATATTATGAGCAAGGTGGTTGTCATTTGGCGCAGCGAAGAATTTATTCCGAATGATAATGTGAGCTTGGCTTCGGCAATGCCAAAAGATTTGAAGGTAAAAATAACCGATGGCTTTAAGAAACTAAGCGACAGCGAAAGCGGCAAGAAGGCGCTCAAAGTCGTTTACAGCATTGACGGTCTCAAAGCGGTTGATGATACGTTCTATGACGAACTTCGCTCGGTGCTCGAAGCCGGTGGTATTGACGTGAGTAAACTCGTTAGATAATAATTACGAGTTACGAATGACGAATTACGAATTTGGTTTTGCGGACTAGGCACTTGCTCATTCCTCATCACTTTATCATTCGTCATTTGTAACTCAGCTTACACACAAGGTAGGTATTTCACCACGAAGTGCACGAAGGACACAAAGAAAAAAAGGATTTCGGATTCAAATCTTTGAGTTCTTTGTGCCCTTTGTGGTAAAAAGTTTGAGCCTTGCGTAACGTCAGTTCGTAATTCGTAATTCGTAATTCGTAATTCATCATGTTGGTCGTCGAAAATCTTACCAAAACCTTCCCGAACGGCACGCAGGCGCTGCGCGGCGTGAGTTTTAATGTGCAGCCGGGCGAATTTTTAGTCGTCATTGGCTTGTCGGGGTCAGGCAAAAGCACGTTGTTGCGCTGTATCAATCGGCTGATCGAGCCGACATCGGGCAAAGTGTATTTTGACGGGCAAGATGTGACGACGGCCAACGGTCACGATTTGCGGGCCATTCGGCGGCAAATTGGTATGGTCTTTCAGCAATTTAATTTGGTTAAGCGCAGCAGCGTGATGACCAATGTGCTGAGTGGGCGCTTGGGTTACAACAGCACACTCAGCACAACCTTCGGTTTGTGGAGCGCCCGCGACAAAGACGCAGCACTCAAGGCGTTGACGCGGGTGGGGCTGGCAAATAAGGCTACCGCCCGGGCCGATGCGTTATCGGGGGGGCAGCAGCAACGGGTGGCGATTGCACGGGCTTTGATGCAAGAGCCAAAATTGTTGATGGCGGATGAGCCAGTGGCAAGCCTCGACCCTGTGTTGTCGCATAGCATCTTGCAGCACCTTGAGCAATTGAACAAAAACGATAACGTGACGGTGTTGTGCAGCCTCCATTTTCTCGACTTGGTGCATCGCTACGCTACCCGCGTCATTGCCTTAAAAGATGGACTTAAAGTTTTTGAGGGGTTGCCGAGCGAGATTGATCGGGCGAAATTTAAGGAGATTTATGGCGAAGAGGCGCAAGATGTGAGTGCGACAAGGATCTAGCAATGATCTTATCTCTCCTCATACCCGGCCTTGGTCAGGCGCTGCGTGGTAATGCGGCGCGTGGCGCGGCGATATTTTGCGCCGTTGCCTCGGCGCTGATCTTTACATTGTGGTATCGCCAGCCTGTTTGGTATGTCTTTCCCGCACTCATTTGGTGGTGGAATGTGTGGGACGCACACAAAACTGCGCCGGTGTGGATGCCATTTGCCGCATGGATGACGATGGCGCTTGGCATTGGCGTGGCGGTGACCGAGTTTGACCTGATGGCCTTGTGGCAAAACGCCGAGCGTGGCGCGGTGATTTTGCGGCCCATGCTGCGCCCCGACTTTTTTGAGCCGAACTCGTGGCGTTTGTCTTTTAATGGCGGCTATATTCTCGAAGGCATTCAGCAAACCTTGGGCATGGCGCTATTGGCGACGACCTTTGGCGCAATTTTGGCCGTGCCGTTCGGCTTTTTGGCCGCCCGAAATTTGATGTCGGCCAATATTGCCACGCGGGCGATTTACACCATCACGCGGGCCGTGCTGAATATCGCTCGTAGCATCGAATCGTTGATTTTGGCGATTGTGTTTGTCAAAGTGGTTGGGCTAGGCACATTTGCCGGATTCATCGCCCTGACCATTCACACCATCGCCGCGTTGGGCAAATTATTCAGCGAAATTATCGAGGCGATTGATCCGGGGCCAATTGAGGCCATTCGCAGTACCGGCGCAACTTGGCTGCAAACTGTGCGCTATGCCGTGATCCCGCAAATTGTGCCGCAATTTACCGCGCTCACCATCTATCGTTGGGATATCAACGTCCGCACCAGCACGATTATCGGCTTGGTGGGCGGTGGCGGCATCGGTTTTTTTCTCAATCAATGGATTCGCAATGGCGACTACCGCGCAGTCAGCGCGTCCTTTATCGCCATCGCATTGATTGTGGTGGTGATGGATTTTCTCAGTGCGCGTATTCGGGCAAAACTTGAGGCATAGTTTATGAAAATACTTCGTTGGCTTATCATTGGCGTCCTTGCCGTATTGGCCTATGCCTACGCAATTCGGGTAACTGAGCCAGACCCAGTGCGCTTGTTCACCTCGTTGCCCAAGGCCGCAGATGTGGTGGGGCAGTTGCTGTCACCCGATATCCTCATTCGCTCGTCTACCAGCTACACGCTCAGTATGGCGTTTCCTGTGCCGTGCGGCAGCGCCCCAAATGCTGCCCCGACAACTGACAATCGCCGCATCAGCGCCCAGCCACAATGCGCCGCCGTCGGTGAGCCAATTGTATTTTTGGGGCAAAATTTGGGGGCCAATGCCGAGGTCGCGGTGCGTTGGGGTTTGCCGAATGGCAATCGCTTGCCATTGCAAGTATTGCGCACCGACGCCAACGGCAATTTTCGCTACGAGACCACTGCTCGTCCCATTACCGCCGCCCGCGATGGGCAAGCCGCGACGCTGGATGCTGTCGTCAGTGTGCCGGGCAATCAGTGGGAACTATCGCACACCGTTTATGAGGTCATTGACCAATTATTCGTCACCGTGTTTATCGCTTTGCTTGCCACGACCATTGCTTCGGTGGTGGCTGCGCCGCTTAGCTTTTTGGCTGCGCGAAATTTGACGCAAGGGCCATTCGGCAAGGTCGTGTATACGCTCACCCGTAGCCTGTTTAACATTACTCGCGCATTCGAGCCGCTGGTGCTGGCGACGGTGTTCGCACTCATCGTCGGGTTTGGCAAGCCGTTTGCGGGTGTGCTGGGCATCATCATCGGCACGATCGCGTCGCTCGGCAAAATGTTCTCTGAGGCGGTCGAAGATATTGACATGGGCGCGGTCGAGGCAGTGACGGCGACGGGGGCGACCCGCGCCCAAGTGGTGAGCCAAGCGGTTGTGCCGCAAATTATTCCAAATTGGTTGGCCTACATGCTCTATCATTGGGATATTAATGTGCGCATCAGCACCATCATCGGCTTTGTCGGCGCGGGCGGCATCGGCGAATTTCTGCAAAAACAGATTGACACGCTGTCATATCGCCAAGCGGGCACGGCCTTGCTTGGCATCATCTTGGTGGTCTGGACGCTCGACTTTATTAGCGCCCAAGTGCGCAAGCGGCTCATTTAGTAGAAATGAGTGAATGAATGAATGAGCGAATGAGTGATTGCTTGAATGCAATCACTCATTCGCTCATTCATTCATTCATTCATTCACTCATTTATATGCTGAATACCTACAAACGCTTTTGGCTTTTCCATTGGGCCGAACAATTGCAATATCGGGCCAATACGCTGATGTATTTGCTGTATTGGCTGGTGTCGCCCATCGTCTATATGGCAGTGTGGACGGCGGTGGCGCAGGCCAATGGCAGTGTGGGCGGGCTGACTACCAACGACTTCCTGAGCTATTACATGGTCGCGCTGGTCGTCAATATTTTGTGCAGCAGCATTGTGATTCACATTTTGGGGCCAAAAATTGAAGATGGCACGGTTGCAGCGTGGTTGTTACAGCCGGTGCATCCGGTGTTAACCTATTCGCTCATGAGCAGTATTACATTCAAAGCCCTACAAATTTTGGCCGTCATCCCCATTTGGGCCATTTTGTATGTGCTTTATCGGCCAGTGATGCAATTAGAATTGATCAATGTGCTGGCCGGGGGCGTGGCGGTGGGGCTGGGCTTTGCCATTTTGTTTTTGCATGGCGGGGGCATGACCTTTTTAGCATTTTGGACCACCCGCATTTGGGCCTTGTTCAATGTCTATATCGCGCTTTATTCGCTCACATCGGGCGAATTTGTGCCGCTCGAATTGCTGCCCAGCACGTTGCAAAGCATCGCATGGGTGTTACCTTATCAGCTCACGCTGTATTTCCCGACCCAGCTTATCTTGGGCAAAATTTCGCTGCAAGCGGCGTTGCCCCAATTTGGCCTGCAAATCATGTGGATTGTGATCTTTGCGGCTTTGTTTCGCTGGTCTTGGCGCAAAGGCTTGCAGCAATATTCATCTGTTGGCGCGTAACTTACGCGCATCGCTATGTATCATAGCCTTGCGTCTTGAGCCACATGACCAAACGCTCAAAATCACTGGGGTTTTCCAAGAAATCCACCTCATCAATCTCGATGGTATGCACTGGGCTGAGCGCGAATTGAGCCGCCCAGCGGTCATAGGCATTGTTGAGCGACATCAAATAATCAATTGACAATGAGCGCTCGTAATCGCGCCCACGTTGGGCGATGCGCTTAAGCAACATCGGGATCGAAGATTTGAGGTAGATGACCAACGTTGGCGGGGTGAGCAATTCACACAGCCCGCGATAAAATGTTTCATACACGCCCCAATCGCGGCGGCTGATTGTGCCACGATCGTGCAAATTGCGGGCAAAAATCTCGGCATCTTCGTAAATGCTACGATCCATCAATGCTGAGCCAGAATGTTGCATGACGGCCTTGTGTTGTTGCAGCCGTCGCCCCAAAAAGAACATTTGCGAATGAAAAGCCCAGCGCGGCATATCGGCGAAAAAGTCGCCGATATACGGATTCTCATCCACCGCCTCATAAAATGGCCGCCAACCGAGGCGCTCGGCCAGCAGTCCGGTCAAGGTGCTTTTGCCGACGCCCATATTGCCTGCCACGACGATAAATTGCTTGCTCATTGTTTTGTTTTTTCACGCAAAGACGCAAAGACGCAAAAAAATTTTGCATCTCTGCGCCCTTGCGTCTTTGCGTGAAAAATCTATTTATTTGTGATGATGTTTGCGACCCCGCGCCACCACACCCATAAATTCCATGATGATCTTGAGCGCGGCAAAGACCGTGCTTTCGGATGGGTCGAGCGGCGGCGACACCTCGACTACATCTAGCCCGACCAACGGCAGCCCTTCGAGTGCCTTGAGCAAGTGCAGCACTTGGCGCATGGTCATGCCGCCGGCATCGGGGATGCCCGTGCCCGGCGCGGCGGCGGGGTCGAGGCAGTCAATATCGAGCGAAATATGCACAGCATCGCATTTGCTGAGATGGCGATAGACTTTGTTTGCAATTTTGTCAATGCCCACATCCGAGATCATCGGCATCGGGTAAACATTAAGCTTGCCATTTTCGATCAAGTCTAGCTCTTGCATCTCCCACGAACGCAGCCCGACCATGCACACATCTTTTTGATGAATGCCAAACTCTAGCCCGCGCCGCAATACGGCGGCATGAGAATAGCGCGAGCCGTCGAACTCGTCGCATAAATCGGGGTGGGCATCAACCCACAATACGCCCAACCGTTGTTTGGCATACCGCTGGCGTTGCCCCTTAAAAATGGGAATGGTGATCGAGTGATCGCCACCCAACACAATCGGAATATTGGGCAAACCGGCAATCACATCGGCGATGGGGTCATAATCCTTAAATGGATCATTCACCTGAAAATCGCCCAAATCGCACACGCTCAGATCGGTGAGCAAGGTGCGGTCTTCGGTGATGGGCGTGAGGTGATGCGTCCAGCGGCGAATGCGGGCGGGTGCTTCAGCCGCACCTTGGCGGGCGCTCGCAGCGCGATCAAAGGGAATCCCAAGCACTGTAAACGTAGTGTCTTTGGGTTTGCTATCGGGCATATGCAAATCGGCCCATAATTTATGTGTGTCTGACATGATAATTCCGTTAATTTAATTGATTAAATCAGCGATTTGCAAAAATGATGCAAAGTCGTTCAAATGGATGAAGCACATCGTTCTTAAATCCGGTACAATTTCAATTTATGACGCGCGTCATTGCCATTGTACTGGCTGTTCTAAGCGGTATTGCGTTGATTTTATCGGTTTCGATTGACTCTCGGACGATTATTCAACCGCATGCTGCGGTTGTAACCCCGATTGCCCCGACCGCCACTGCCGAATACAAATCGGCGGTGGCTTCGATTTTGGGCGCGGTTGGCTTAGCAAATACCACCCCAACGCCTGTGCCAGCCACCACCGTTCCCGCCACCGTCATCCCAACTACGGGCCAGTCAATTGCCCTGCGCCCAGTTAAAGCCTTGCCAGCGATCACAGGGTCAACCCCAAATATCACTTTAATTCCCGATAGCGAATTGGTCAATGGGGCGGGCGTGCTGGGATTTGAGATTCGCAACTTTCTTGCCTCTCGCACCGGCTATATCAATCGCTACACCGAGAAGGTGGGCGAACAATTGCTGACCGGCCCGCAAATTGTCGAGCGGGTTTCGCGCCAGTTTAGCGTTAACCCGCGTTTGCTCATTGCCCTAATCGAATACGAAGGCGGCTGGATTGACGACCCCAGCCCCAGCAAAGAACAACTTTCGTTGCCGTTGCGGGTGAATGAGGCCAACCGCGTTGGCAAGTTGTATTGGCAATTAACTTATGCGGCCAGCAAACTCAACGAAGGCTATTATGGCAAACGCCTCGGCACACGCACTTTTGTCGAATCGCAAAGCAAAAAAGATTACGCCGCTGTGCCCGCCGAAGTGAACGCAGGCACGGCGGGGGTGCAAAACTATTTGGCCTATGCTCACGCTAAATCGGCGTGGAATCAAGTGATGAGCGACGATTCGCAAAGCTTTCTTGCGACGTATCGTAAATTATTTGGCAGCCCGCAGCAATACGATATTGGTGTGCCTATTCCTGACGGCGTAAAACAGCCGTATTTTGCCTTGCCTTGGGCCATTGGGCAAAGCTGGTATTTTACCGGCGGCCCGCACGAATCTTGGACGGATGGTTCGCCTTGGGGCGCACTCGACTTCGTTCCGCCCAGCATTACCGGTTGCCAGCCCGCGCCAGAATGGGTGCTGTCGGTTAGCCCCGGCTATGTTGTGCATAGTAACAATGGTGAAGTGTTGGTCTCGCTCGATGCCAGCCAAGATGCGCGACTGGGCTGGGCGGTGCTGTATATGCACATTGGCAGCACTGGGCGGGTTAAAGATGGCACGAGAATACAGACCGGCGACCGTATTGGGCATCCATCTTGCGAAGGCGGGCAAGCCTATGCCACCCATTTGCACATTGCCCGCAAATATAACGGCGAATGGGTTCCTTCGGTCGGCAAAATTCCATTTATGCTAGATGGGTGGGTGGCCTATGAAGGCGATGTTGAGTTTAATGGCAAACTTGTTAAGGGCGACACCACCCGCCATGCCGAGCAAATGCGCAATGCCACCATCAATGGCGTGCCCTAGCTCAAGGGAAATGTAAAATGTAAAATTGAAAATGTAAAATTGGGTCTCAAGTTCAATTTTACATTTTACATTTTTAATTTTACATTTTCATACTATGGGTATTAAACCAGACCATTGGATACGCCGGATGTCGCAAGAGCAACAGATGATTGACCCATTTGTCGAAAGCTCGGTGCGCAGCGGTGTGATCAGCTACGGCGTGTCATCCTATGGCTATGACATCCGCGTCAGCAACGAATTTAAGATTTTTACCAATGTCCATTCGGCGATAGTAGATCCCAAAAACTTTGTGCCGGAATCGTTTTTCGACTTTGTGGGCGATGTGTGTATCATCCCGCCAAACTCGTTTGTGTTGTCACGCACTGTCGAGCGTTTTAAGATTCCGCGTGAGGTGCTTGTAATTTGTGTGGGAAAAAGTACGTACGCCCGTTGCGGCCTGATCGTGAATGTAACGCCTTTGGAGCCGGGTTGGGAGGGCTATCTCACGCTTGAGATCAGCAATACCACCCCCTTGCCCGCCAAAGTATATGCCAATGAAGGCATTGCGCAATTGCTCTTTTTTGCTGGCGATGGCATCTGCGAAACCAGCTACGCCGACAAAAAAGGCAAATATCAAGGCCAAGTCGAAGTCACTTTGCCTCGCATCGAAAAGTAAATTTAAAATTTAAAATGGAAAATTTAAAATTATGGATGTAGTCTCCCAATTTTAAATTTTCCATTTTAAATTTTCCATTTTAATGCACATCGCGCTCGATCTGTCTCCCGTCGTTCATCGCAAAGCAGGGTTGGCAACTTATGCCCAAAATATTGCGGTTCAAGTGCAGCAAGCGGCCCAAACATTGCCAAATATGCGGCTGTCGGCTTTTCATTATGACCGCGACGTGAAAGCGCCGCTCCAGCCACCGCTGGCTCAATTGCCATGCCAAACGGTGGCATGGCCGGCCCGTCGCTGGCGACTGACAGTGGCCTTGCGCTATTTTGTGGGCGGGGCAATGGACGATGCGGTGTTTGGGCCGCCGTCATCGGCGGCTGGCCCACGTGTATTTCACGCTACCGAGCATTTGTTGCCGCCTTTAGCGCAGGCCAAACGTGTGTTTACCTTTCACGATGCCATTTTTGCGCTTTTTCCGCAATACCATTTGCCGATGAATTTGCTGTATTTGAACACGATGATGCCGCGCTTTTTGCGCCGTGCCGATGCCATCATTGCCGTGAGTGAATGCAGCAAGCGCGATTGCGTTCGGCTATATGGTGTTGACCCCGCCAAAATCCGCGTGATTTACGAAGGGGTCAACCCGCGCTATCGCCCCATCCACGACCCCAAACGCCACGCCCACGTGCGCGAAAAATACCACTTGCCGCCCAAATTTTTGCTTTACCTCGCCACCATCGAGCCGCGCAAAAATTTGGTGGCTTTGGTCGAGGCTTACCACGCCTTGCTCAACACCGAACATGCCGACGATGTGCATTTGGTCATTGCGGGCAAAAAAGGCTGGCTGTTTCAGCCGGTATTTGACCGTGTGCGCGAGCTTGGGCTAGAATCGCGAGTGCATTTCACCGATTGGGTGGATGACGATGATGCGCCGGTGATGATGAGTATGGCCGAAGCCTTCGTTTTTCCGTCGCTTTATGAAGGGTTTGGCCTGCCGCCGATTGAGGCAATGGCCTGTGGCACGCCGGTGGTATGCGCCAATACCTCATCGTTGCCCGAAGTGGTCGGCTCAGCGGGTCTGTTGTTTGACCCCGCCGATGTGCGGTGGTTGGCACAAGCGCTGGTGCGTGTGTTGTTTGATGCGCCGATGCGGGCTGAATTGCGAGCGCGTGGCCTAATGCAGGCCGCCAAATTTAGCTGGCAAAACGCCGCCCGCGAAACGTTGCAGGTGTATCACGATGTCGTCGCCAAATAACCCATCGCCCACACCGCTGCGCTTGTTGTGGCTGTGGCTGCAAATTGGCTCACAATCGTTTGGTGGCGGCGCAGCCACGTTTTACATGATCTACCAAACCTTTGTGGTGAAACATGCGTGGGTGACCCCCGAAGCCTTCACCCAAATGCGGGCAATGGTGGAAATTGTGCCGGGGATGAATATTTTGGCAGTCACGACTTTAATCGGCTGGCGGTCTTTTCGCTGGTTGGGCGTATTCTTGGCATTGTTCGGCTTGCTTTTCCCCAGTATCAGCATTACCTTGTTCATGACCGCTTTTTATCTCAGCGTGCAAGATCAACCGCTGGTGCAATCGGCGGTGCGTGGCGTGATTCCGGCGCTGGTGGGTGTCAGCATCTATACCATGTGGCGCACCGCACAGCCAGTTTTGACGGCTGGCAAACGCGCTGGCTGGCTCAGTTTGGCGCTTTATGTTGCCATTTTGGCTGGCAGCGGCGCGGCCTTGCTCGTTTGGCCGAATGTGCCGGTTTTTGCCATTTATTTCATCGCTGGTTTTATTTTAGTTTTTCAAACACGCCCTAAATAATGACAAGGTGAGAGGGTGACAGGGTGATAAGGTAATTTGCCGGATCTTGTCACCTTGTCACCCCCTCACCCATACGCAAGATGGACTGGTTCACTTACCTTACCCTTTTCCTCAAAGCCACGCTTACCTCAACCGGTGGTTTTGCGCCGTTGCCGAGCTTGCACGCCGATTTGACGGCGCGGGGGTGGGCCAGCGACCATCATTTTGCCGAGGCGATTGCGGTGGGGCAAGTTAGCCCGGGGCCAAATGGGTTGTGGGTGGTGAGTTTGGGCTATATCACCGCCGGGTTGCCGGGGGCGGGGCTTGCGATTGTGGCGATTGTGTTGCCGCCGCTGCTGGTGCTGCCGGTGCAGCGAATTTATGCCCGCATCGGCAATTATCCCAGCACCCGCGCCTTTTTAAACGGCGTTAGTTTGGCGATCTTTGGCATTGGCGTGGTGGTGTTTACCCGCATCATGGCGCAATATGGCATCAACTGGGCAGCCTTGGCGATGGTTGGGTTGGGCTTGCTCATGGCGTTTCGTCGTTTGCCCGCCATCGTCATCGTCAGCATCGCGGCTGTGTTGGGCATGTTGCTGTTTTAGTTTTAATGGTGGATAGTGGATAGTGATAGTGGATAGTTGAGTTGAGGTATTTTCCCTTAACTATCACTATCCACTATCACTATCAACTTTCCCTATCCACTATCCACTAATTCGCCAACGCCTTCTTTGCTGGCGCAAAATTGGCGTTTAACCGCACTGCCGTCGCATAATCACGGCGGGCGGCCTCGGTATTGCCCAATCCGCTATAGGCCCGCCCGCGCCAATAATAGCTTTCCTCAAGATTGGTGACGATGGTGAGGGTGGCATTGGCTAATTTAATCACCTCGTCATATTGCTTTTCGGCGAGATAAGCCTCGTATGGGCCAAATTGATACCACAACATGCGCCAAGGTAAATTAAGCCGCCGGGCACGGTTATAGGCTTGCACCGCACCGGCTGTGTCGCCCAGTGTCAACAAATTTGTGCCGACATTAAACCACGCAAATTTGTCTTGTGGGTTGGCGGCAGCCTCGGCGCGGGCCACGCTCAGCGCATGAGCCGTCATTGCATTGTCATCAAGATACGATTGCAAAATCGCAACGGCGCTTTCTTCTTGGATGCGCGTCCAAGTCACCACCGCCACTCGATTAAACACCTTCCATAGCTGGTCAAACTCGGCTTCTTTGATGCGAATGTTGGGGCCGTTGTATGAATCGTGAAAGATGAGCGTATCGCCTTCGTAGCCGATCAGCAGCCGATAATGCCCCATTTCGTCGTTGACATGCGGAATAAACCACGTTTCGACGACGGGCGACATCCCCGCCAACAACAATTGCTTGAGCAACGGAATTGTGCCGCCCACAATCGCCTTGGAGCGGAAACCGAGGGTTTGCGCATAAGCCGCCATTTCGTTGGGGCTGACATTGCGGTCGTCTTTGTCGGGGCGCAAATACGTTTGCGTTTGATATTGCGTCTCTTTGCGCCCGAAGGTCGAGAGCTGCATGGCGACGGTGGCTGGGCCGCAATTGTTCATGCTTTGCGATTCGTGTCGCACCGTTGGAATCCTAAACGAGGCAGGGAGGCTAACCGTTGCTGGATTGACGAGGCTTGTGATAGGGCTGGGTTCGGGCGGTGGCAATGGTGTAGCGGTGGGCGCAATACTCGCTGGCGTAGCGGCAGCGACAACAGCCGTCGTTGGCGTGGCGGTGGCGGCGGGCTTGACCGTTGGGGTTTTGGTCACATTGCCTTGCTGTTTTGGGGTTGCCGTGATCGTGCCGTTGGTGCGGGCCGCAACAGTCGGGCTTAAGCTGGGTAGCGCAGTGCTTTGTCGAATGGGTGTTGCCGTTGCAGCGGCTGCAATCGCAGCTATCGTTGGGGTTTTCTCAAGTTCGGCGGTGGCCTCTGGTGGGGGCGGCGGCAAAAAATACGCTATAGCCGGCGTGAAGGCGACGGTTGGCGTGGGGGGAAATAGTCGTGAAAATTCGCGTTGCGCCGTTAGCCAATAACTGCCTATCGTGCAAGCGGGTAAAAAAGTGCCAAATACTGAAACAACCAATAACGTGCTTAAACGTTTACGCCACATATATTTTTATTGTACGCGATTTTGATTAATGGACAATGGACAATGGACAATGGACAATGGACAATGGGCAATGGGCAATGGACGATGGACAATGGACAATGGACAATGGAC
>JAHBAL020000418.1 GCA_018500105.2 Anaerolineae bacterium | reverse complement strand
GCAAATACGTCGTCAGGTCAGCCAAAGTTTTGCCAAGCCAGTGTGACGCTTGTGTCGGTTTAGGCAATGGGGATCCCTCACTTCGTATCGGGATGACGCATCAAATATACGCATATATCCAAGTTTCTGAGCACGAGGAACGAGGAGGAATCTTTACGTAAACTTAATCATCGTGCCGATTTTCCGCAAAGATTCCTCGCTTCGCATCGGAATGACCTGCAAAATTCAAATGAATAAAATCCATCTTGACCATGAGATTGGTATAAGTTTTTACGAAAAGAAGATTTATCAATGCAAACCTTCGAGTTCTTTGTGAACTTTGCGTTCTTTGTAGTGAAAATCAACTTTTGCGCAAATCCTAATGATGTCGAAGTTCCTGTTTACGATAATAAATCTGGGTCGTCAATCAACGTTTCGGGTCGTGCAATTTCGCGGGCTTTATCGCTTTGTTGTTTGCGTTTCTGTCGCCTCGACATGGTAATTGGCTCTGCGGGCAAGGTTGCTTTGGCGCGATCGAGTAGTTGGCCTGATTTTGCCAGCCACTCACGACCTGCCTCAGCGTAATGCCTTGAAAATACCTCGAAAATCTCGTAGATCGGCATAATTGTCGGAATTTTACTGAATTCACCTTCGATAAGATCAATTCGCTCGTCTTGTTCAGAAATTCGTTTGTCACGTGGGTGCCACTTTTCATCTTGTGCCACAATAAATTCTTGCTGCAACTTTTCAATCTTGTCCTTAAACGTTTCTGCAATGCGTTTGGCACGTTCCTCAGCATCGCGTTGCAATTCAAACACTTCGTTAATGCGCACTTCCATACGATTTAAAAATTCGGGAATTTCGACGATCGAACGACGCACTTCTTCGCGCATTTGCACAAAACCGGTGGTTTGGGTGGCAATATCTTCGGCCCGTTGTTTAATTTTCTCAATGGTTTCCACATATTCGGCAAATTGTCGCTCACGCCGAATATCGCTTACCCGCTGATTCTCAAGCATTTGGCTTTGGCTTTCGAGCAGTTTTGCGGCCTCCTCAATCTCAGTTTGTTTGCGGCGCACTGCCTCATCAAGTAACAAAATCTGAGGCGGAAACAAGTCTATTCGGCGTTTAACATCCGGTATCTCTTGCTCAAGCGACAAAATACGGCGATTGTCTTGACGGCGTTGTTCTTCGAGATACGCAATCGCAGCCGCTGGCTGATCGAGTCGTCGTTCAATGTCGAGCGTTTGCACCTGCACACGCCCAATCAACTCAGACAAGCGCGAATCTTCGAGTTTTCGTGCTTCAATTTCTTCGGCATAACGCGCATATGGCTTGACTTCTTTCTTAGTTTCGTTGATCAAACGCATCACCGATTCGCTTTCGAGTTGGCGGACCCGCTGCGTGTCTCGTTCTGCCTTTTGGCGAGTATCATCAACGCGATTAATGCTTTGCGAAAACTCGGCACGAAGTTGCTCTACTGCCGATGTCCATCCCATAGACCGCGAAATTTGCCCACGTAACTCAGATAAAGCGGCTTCAATCCCAACAGCATAACGCGATCGCGCATCTAATTCACGGGTGAGGGCTTCGACTCGACCTTGTAATTGCACGATCATTTCACGGTCTTTGCGACGTTCTTCATCGTAATATTGCAGTTGCCTAGAAAGTTGATTTATATCCATTTTTATTGTTGCAATCCAGTAATATGCTAGTATTCTATACTCAGGAGTTTAGTGTGAATTGGATCAAAAGCAAGCTACTTTGGTTGTGCGTCGGTATTTTTTTTGTGAGTGTGGGGTTAAGTGTTTATGCCTATAACGCCGCTTATCGCTATGTCTTGAGTTTGGCCAATATTCCGCCGGTTGTTGAAATTTTTGAGTCAAATAATCCATCTGCCACCAAAGTGGTCTCCGCTATTTCCAGTCAAGAGCCAGCGCCATCTCTCTCGCCTGAAAATGACTTGCCAAAAGCATGGGACGGTAAAGAACGTATCAATATTTTATTGATGGGTATAGACCAGCGGCAAGGCGAGGTCGAGCGCGGTTATCGCACCGACACCATGATTTTGATCACGATTGATCCTGTATCGGGGCAAGCTGGGATGTTGTCTATCCCGCGTGACTTGTGGGTTCCCATCCCCGGCTATGGCAATAATCGCATTAATCTTGCCAACTACTATGGTGATGCCGATGATTATCCGGGCGGGGGCGCTGCGCTTGCGAAGAAAACAGTCGAACAGTTAATCGGCGTGCGGGTGCATCATGCGGTGCGGGTTAATTTTACGGCGTTTGAGAACTTTATTGATCGTATCGGCGGCGTTACGGTTGACGTGCCTGAAGATATTTATGACCCGAAATACCCGACGAATAACTACGGGATTGAGGTTTTTAGCATCAAAAAGGGCAAACAAACGCTCGACGGCACAACTGCGCTCAAATATGCGCGCACCCGCAATACCAAATTTGGCGACTTTGACCGCGCCAAACGCCAACAGCAAGTGATTTTGGCTGCACAAGAGAAGCTTAAAGATGTGCGCGTGGCGATGTCGCTTTTTGCCGCTGGGCCAGATTTGTTAGCCGATCTTAGCGCCTCGATCAAGACCGATATGCCACTTTCGATGATTCAACAACTGGGTCGCCTCGGCATGACGATTGACCGCGCCAACATCAAATCAGCCGTGATTGACCAAAATTACACCGAGCCAATCACCACCGCCGAAGGCCAGCAAGTCGAAATTGCCAACCGTGCCCGAATCGTTGAATTGCGCACCAGTTTGTTTAGGTGAGGTGGCAGGTTGCAAAGTTGCAGGTTGCAGGTTGCAGAGTGGCAAAGTGATAGGGTAAACCAGTCTGTAATTTTCTATAACCTGCCACCTGCCACTTTGCAACCTGCAACCCTTACTTAATCTTCACCTCATAACTTGCCGGCTCGGTGGTGACGAGTGTGGTGGGTGAGACGGCGAGTGTCGCCGTTTTGATCTTGCCCACGAAATCAAGTTCAGCCATGCCGCTCATGCTTTGGTTTAGGGCGATACGCCTAACCTCGCGTGTGCCGTCTTTGTTCTCAATAATTAATTGCACTTTCCACGTTTGTGGCAAAAGATTATTGGTGCGCACAAAGCCTTCGGTTTTCCAACCCATATTGCTATTCACATCATCCCGAAACCCAATTTCGGGGATCTCGATATTGTCAACGGCGAAGCCTTCGCGGTTGACGCCTGCATCGCTCACGATTTCAAAACGCAATTGCAATTTTTTGCCCGCAAATGGGCTGAGGTCGGCCATTTCGTCAATCCAACGCGGGTCTGTGCCACCGCCCGATGCGCCTGTGTAGCCACAGCCCAAATTGGCGCGATTGGGGTCGGTGGTGACGCAGCGCGTGGTTTTGACCGTTTTCCACGTGGCCCCGCCATCTACCGAGGCACTGACATAGGCATAGTCGTAATCCTTTTCAGCCCGATACCACGTGCGAAATTTTAAGGTTGCGGCGTTTACACGACTAAGATCAAATTCGCGGGTGAGTTTTGGGTTGCTCTCATCGGCGCGATGCGACCACCAAAACGCCCCGTCGTTTTCGGTCATCGGCAACAATGGCACAGTGGTCGAGCCGTTAAATTGCACCTGCATTGGCTTATCGAAACCACGAATGGGGTAATAGTGTGTGCCAAATTGGTTAACCTGATCATTCTTCTCAAGCGATGGCGGGCCAAGACCAATTGGCCCAGAACGCTGTGCCATTGGCGGCACAGGCGTATCGCCATAAAAATAGCGGCTGGCCGCGCCGAGGTTTGTGCCAGCCTTGTTTTTGCCATTCAAGTTTGCCACCACATAATCGGCAAACAAATCTTCAAATGTAAACGCCTTGCCGGTATCGGGGTTGGTCACTTTGGCATCGGCCAAGGCTTTCATAATGCCCGGAATGCTGCGTTCGGGATGTGTCGCGGCCTTTTTCGCCACCTCTGCCCCAAACCGATCATAAATGTAAGCCCAAAACAGATAAGCCGCGCCGTAATGGGCACTATTTTCGCCCGCGCTGCTCTCAGACCATGTATTCAGTTGTGTATCTGGTTTATTGGCAAAAGCATAAGCGCTCGAAATCGCATCAATGGCGAAGCCGTTGACGCGCTCCGACAGTTGCGCCGCGCCCTCTTCAAGCCACAAACTTGGCGCGTGCGTGTTGTTGTGGCTGATCATGTGCTGCAATTCGTGCGCCAATGTGCTCATATAGTTGGTCGAATTCGGCGTTGCGCCGTTGTAGCCCGGCGCGGCGTGGATGATAAACACCTCGCCTTCGTTCGAATCTTCGCGCACGCTCTTGGGGAAGCCATCGGGCGAGGAAAAATAGCCGCCCACCGAGCGCCCCCCCCCCGCCGCATGGATGATATGAATATGAGGGTCACAATCCACCCCCGGATTGGCCTCTTGACCAAAAAAGGCGTGGGTGGTGGGCAATACCTTGCTGGTAAATTGATCCATTGCCTCTTTGAGTTGCCGCTCGTTAATCTCCACTTTTTCGGGTGTTTGCTGCACCCAAGCGTAAACCGATGCGGTTTTGTAACGGAGTTCGGCGGTGGCTTTAAACAACGTATTGGTGTCTTGATTACTCAGCGTAAACGTCCGTTTATCGCCCACGTTGTAGCCTTTTGACAACGTGCTGCAATTGACCTTGGTTTGCTCCCGCGATACGCCTTTAAACCGCACCGCGATGTCAACCAAATCAGTTTGCGGTAACTCGGTGTTGAAGATGGTATCAGGTGAGGCCACCGGCTGCATCGGCCCAGTAGGGGCGCGTGTCGCGGCAGGGGCGTTGACGCTGCGGGTTGCGCCAGCCGTCGGTGTGGCAATTGCTGCCGCCACGCTGGTGGCAAATGGGGTGCTGTTGATGGGACGCGGGGTGGTCGAAGGCACGGCGTTTAGGTCTGGCAACGGCACACGAACTGGGCTTTCGCTCGTGCCCTGCGCCAATGGCGTGCCCAAAAATGGCAATGTGCCATTTGACCCGCGCAGCAGAAAATAAGCCCCCCCGCCAATGCCGGTGGCCGTAACACACATACACATGCTTACCACTGCCACAATCAGCGTGATAATGCTTTTGTTATTATTTGTCATAGGCTTGATTAAACGTTCCTTACCTTAAAAAAAGGTGAGTTGACCTTAAAACAATTTCGCCGAGTTTGCACCTGTGCAAACTCGGCGAAACGGATGTTTAGTGGAAATTACGCGCGAATGGCCCCACCCAGTTGACCTTCGATGGCGCGGATGATTTTATTGCGCGGCTTTTCGAGGTCGGCATTGGTCAAGGTGCGATCTTCGGCCTGATAGGTGAGCGCATAAGCCAAGCTCTTTTTGTTTGCGCCGAGTTGCGCCCCGCGATAAACATCGAACAGACTGACCTCGCGCAGCAAATTGCCGCCAGCACGGCGAATGACTAGCTCGACCTGTGCCGCCGTCACTTCTTCATTTACCACCACCGCCAAGTCTTCATAACTGGCGGGGAAAGTCGGCACGTCGTGAGCGGTGGCACGGGGGGCGGCAAATTCACGCAAGGCCTGCAAATCGAGATCGGCGAGCAAAACCGGCTGCTTGTCAAGACCCCATTCAGCCGCCACCAATGGATGCAGCTCGCCAAATTGGCCGATGTGTTTGGCCTCGCCACGCGGCTTTTTCAGCACAATCGCGGCGGTGCGGCCCGGATAATAGCTGGGGTGGGAGGTGGGTTCAAAGCTTGCGCTGTCGAGCACATACAACCCGTCGAGCAAGGCTTCGATCACGCCTTTTAGCTCATAAAACCCCATCGCTGCGACATCGCTGCCGCGCCAACTACGCGCCTCACGCCCGCCCGACATGGCTATCGTCAAACGTGGCTGTTCTTCGGGCAAAACGCCATTGCTGTCTTCCGATGGCAAATATACCGCGCCCACCTCGAACAAGGCCACATGCGAATGATGGCGCAAATTGGCACTCAATGTTTCGAGCGCCCCAGTCACCAGCGTATGGCGCATCACATTGCGGTCGGGGGCAATGGGGTTGATGATCGAGACATAGGGCTTGTCGTCCGGCGCTGTGCCGGGTGCATAAATTCGCGCTTCTTGCTGCGGCGTGGTGAAGCGATAGGCCACCATTTCGCTCAAACCGGCCCCGACCAATAGATCTTTGACGCGATCTTCAAACACCACTTGCGGATTGGGTTGTGCGGGCGGCACTTCGTCCGACAAAATGCTGCTTGGCACACGTTGATAGCCGTAAATGCGGCCCACTTCTTCGATCAAATCAGAAGCCGTTTCGATATCGAGCCGATGCGCTGGCGGGCGCACCAGCAACGTTGTGGCCTCGGCGGGCGATTCGATGCTAAATTCGAGCGAGTGTAAAATCCGCACAATGTCGGCGTTTGGAATCTCGACCCCCAAAATGCGTTCGCATTCGGCGGGGTTGAAGCTGATAAGCGGCTCGACACGCGGATTAGGATAAACGTCAATGACGCCTTGGGCAATGGTGCCGCCGCAACAGTGTTTCAACAACTGCAAGCCGCGTTTGAGTGCCGACATCGGCACTTCGGGGTGAACGCCGCGTGCAAAGCGATACGACGCTTCGCTGTGCAGGTCGTGATGACGCGCCGTTTTGCGCACGCTGGTTTGATGCCATGCTGCCACTTCGAGCAACACGTTTTGGGTGTTGTCATTCACCTCGGTGTTGGCCCCGCCCATCACCGCCGCCAACCCAATCGCCTTGTGATGATCGGCCACCACAATATCGGTGGGCAACAAATCGCGTTGGCGGCCATCGAGCGTGGTCAATTTTTCGCCGTCGTGGGCCAAACGGGTTTGCACAAAGGCTTTGCCATCTTTTTGAATGAGATCGAAGTCGAAGGTGTGAGTCGGCTGGCCCCATTCAAACATGACATAGTTTGAAATATCTACCACATTGCTGATCGGGCGCTGGCCCATCAGGTTGAGGCGGCGCTGCATCCAATAAGGCGATTGACCCAACTGAATGCCTTGGATGACCCCAGCGGTGAAACGCGGGTTGAGTTTGGCATCGTTGATTTTAATATTCGCCAATTGTTCAACGGGTGTGTCGCCCTCCGAATAGGTCAGATCGGGATAACGCACTTTTTGCCCCGTCAGCGCGGCCACCTCACGGGCCACGCCGATGATGCTGGCACAACGGGCGGTATTTGGCAAAATGGCAATTTCGAGCACGGCATCGCCGAGATAATCTTGCAGCGGTACGCCAACTGGCGCATCGTCGGGCAAAATGATGATACCGTCGTGTTCTTCGCTTAGGCCCAGTTCTTTTTCGCTGCAAACCATGCTGTCATTTTTAATGCCGCGTAGCACGGCGGGCTTGAGCGTCATCAAGACCTTGCCTTCTTTGTGCCCGTCATACAGCTTTGCGCCACTTAGCGCCAGCACCACTTTTTGCCCGCTATCGCCGGGTTTAATATTGGGCGCACCGGTCACCACCGTAATCTCACGCGGGCTGCCGTCGGCATGGCTGCCATAGGCGACGGTTGCCAAGAGCAATTTGTCGGCATTCGGGTGTCGCTCGACCTTGAGCAACTGGCCGGTGAAAATTTTATCTTTATCCCACACCAACTCGCCGCCGGGTAGGCCAATGTATTCGATTTTTTCAACTTCTAATCCGGCAAAAGTGAGCTTTTCAGCCAATGCTTCGACCGAGCAGGGAATATCTACGTAGTCTTTGAGCCACGAAATAGGAACGCGCATAGAGGGCATTATAAATTTATTCAGTAGTTGGTAGTCAGTAGTCAGTCGTCAGTAGCCAGTAGTCAGATCAATTCTGCTAATCATCTGACGACTGGCTACTGACGACTGACTACTGTAAGTCATACTTTCGATGCAAACATGCTAAAAAAGCATTTAAATTGAGGATTGGTGCATTAGAATAGACAATCATAGTTGCTGATCTGCAAACTATGTTGAGATGCACACTGCAGATTCATGATAGATAAATGACAACACACATGCAGGCGTGGCTTTTGCCCGTTTGCCCCATAGGAGACCACAATGAGAAAATTTATCAAAAAAGCCGCTAGCGCAGCGTTATTAGCGTCGTTGCTTGCATTGCCGAATGCGCCGACGCAGGCACTCGATATTTTGCCGCCCGGCACTTATGTCTACGCTGTCGCGGGCGCACCCGGCAATGAAGTGCAAGGTTGCTTCCGCGTAACCGGCTACGATGCTGCCACCCAAAATTATTATGGCGAATATGTCGGCCCGACCTGCCCCAACACTGGCCTAACCAGTGTGCGCGGCACAGCCTTCATTGACAGCAACATGAATGGCCGACGCGATGTCGGCGAGGCCACTCTCGGTCACGCTTATTACAAGATCACCGATGGCGGCGGCTGGTTTACCTGTGGCAATGTCGGCCTCGATGGCAGCTACGGCGTGCCAACCACGTCCGATAACCTGATTGTGATGCCAATTGCGCCGCCGGGTTACAAGACCACCACGCCCTATATTCGCACCACAGCCGGTGGCGCGGCTTCGCTAGGCAACGACATGGGCTTCATCCCCGACACCAGCGCCAAGCTCGACGGCTGTGATCAATATAACCCGCCACGCGCTGGCCTGCAAAATGTGCCAAACACCCTGCGCAGTTACAACACCTTCACCCAATTGTTGGCCGCCGCCGAAAAAGCCGGGCTGCTCAATGCCTTGACCAATGGCGAATACACCATTTTTGCCCCCACCGATGTGGCCTTTCAGTCCACTTCGGTGGCAAATTTGAGTGCTGACCAATTGACCGCCATTCTCAATAATCACATCGTCAAAGGGCGATATGACAGCGCTGCCCTCAATCAAGCGCAATCGCTCAAAACCCTGAGCGGGCGCGATTTGGGGCTGCAAAATGGCGGGCAACTGAAAATTAACGGCGTTAATGTCGTTCGCACCAATCTCAACGCCACCAACGGCGTGATTCATGCGATAGATGCCGTCATTCGCTAAATGCACAAATAAAAACGGAGGTCTTGACGACCTCCGTTTTTGTTTATGCAATGCGCAATTGTTTGTAAAAACACGCCGAATGTTGCATTTCACCGTCTGGGGAACGAAAATATTGCGGAACTTCGCCAAAACGCACAAATCCCATGCCCGCATACAGCACTTCGGCGGGGTCGCCTTTGGGAATGTCAACAGTGATCAAATGGCGGTGCGCTTTGCGGGCTTCGTCCTCGATGGCCCGCAATAAGATACGCCCAATGCCTTGACGACGCTGGCTGCTATGCACCATCAGCTTTGCCAATTCGGCGCGATGTGCGCCGCTGGGCAAGTTGGTCAGGTCAAGCTGAACCGCGCCGATCACGTCATCATCCACCCGTGCAACCAACATAATGCAGCTGTTCTCGCGGATTGCGATTGCCACTTTCTCCCAAAATTTTCGGGCACTGGTGGCGTCGAACGGCGGCAAAAAACCAATATTTGCGCCGCTCTCAACCACGTCTTGTAATAATGCCAGCAGTTGTGGCATCAGCATTTTGACCTGATGCGGAGTGAGGCGCTGTATCAAAAACATGCGCAATGATGAAGCTTCGACGTTAGACACGTTTTAAATTCTATAACCCCAAAATGTAGTTTTTGTCTAAGGAACGCATTTGCATTTCTTAGAGTTTTACCAAGAGTGCGATTTTTATAGCTTTTGCTGACTATAGAATATCACTAACTTGCTACAAATGGTGCAATGTTTCTTCGGCCTCACGCACGGTCCAACCCAATAATTTTGCCATCGCTGGCGGGTTGCTTACGATCACATTTTGCAGATAGCGTTGGGCGATGACGCGGCGGGCTTGGCTGCGGCTAATTTGGCGGGCTTGTAGCGGCACATCTGGCAACCAGCGATGCAGCGCCTCATACACAAACGCATAACGCCACGCCCCAGCCTCGGCCACGCCGACCGGCAGCACCTTTAGCCCACATTGCAATTCGGTCAAGGCGCGATCAAAACGCGATTTTTTCTCATCGCCATAAAAGCCCGACGCCCGTTTTAGCTGAATGGCATGAGCCGCGCCGCCCTTGAGCAAGGCTTCGTAGATGTTCTTCGCGTCGGTGCTCAGTTTGCCGTCTTGATACTCTTGCAAATAGTCGTCTTCATCGCCCAAATTTTCAGACAGCGCATAAAAATAGGGCAACAAATCGAGCGAAATAAGGGTTGCTTTGCCGCGAATATATTTGGCATAAAACCACCAGCGTTTGTCGAGCGACTGATCTTTGGTTCCCCATGTCAATGAGATGGATGGGTCGTCATGTTTGGCGGTCATCGCCTTCTCAAACCCCGCCACTGCATGATACACATTGGGCATTTCGACGCCTTGAATAGGAAAAAGCATACAAAAGCCGACGTCGTCCACAAAATTGCGGATGTCATCGGCAGTGTGGCAACGTAAGGCGGGCAGGCGCCGATAGCGGCGCTCGCGTTGTGCCAATTGGGTTTCGGTTAAATTTATCGTCGCCATCATTTAACGCGCCGTCCAACCCAAATCGAGCATGTGCGCGGCCCCCGTGATGATAGCGCTTTTGTTGCTCGCCAAATACAAGGCAAATTCGGCCACTTCGCTCGGCTCGATCAAACGCTTAATTGCGGCTGGGGCAAGCATCACTTTGTCAATCACCTCATCTTCAGTAAGATTCAGCGTGCGAGCCTGATCGGCGATTTGCTTTTCGACAATGGCCGTGCGCACATAGGCCGGGCAAATGGCATTGACCGTGATGCCCGCCTCGGCTACCTCTAGCGCCACTGTGCGGGTCAGGCCAATGATGCCATGTTTGGCGCTAATATACGCGCTTTTGAACGGGCTAGCCACCACGCCATGCAAACTGCTCACGTTGATAATGCGCCCCCAGCGATTGGCTTTCATACCGGGGACACAGGCTTTAACCAATTGAAACGGCGCAATCAGCATGACCTGAATCATTTGCGCCCACCGCTCTTCGGGAAAATCTTCGACTTTGTCAATATGCTGAAACCCAGCGTTATTGACCAAAATATCTACCCGACCACCCAAGGCCGCCAGCGCCTGCTCGGCCAAGCCACGCACTGCGGCGCGGTCGCTGAGATCGGCCTGTATGAACGTGCCGCCAATCGCATCGGCAACGGTTTTGGCGCTTGGGGCGATGTCATGCACCACCACATTTGCGCCTTGCTGCGCAAACAGTTCGGCAATGGCCCGCCCAATGCCGCTGCCAGCGCCGGTTACAAGGACCGTTTTACTTTGAAGTTCCATAAAATTCATTATTTTGTCTTAGCTTAAAACAATGTCACCATTATTTTAAGCGCTTAAAATAAAGTCTCATGAACAAACCCATTTTCACCATTATTGCCCCTGTTCATAACGAAGAACCAGTATTAGACGAACTCCATCGCCGCGTTGCCGAGGTCATGTCGCAAACGGGCGAAGGCCCAGATTCGTGGGAATTGGTGCTGGTTGACGATGGCAGCACTGATCGCTCTGCCGAGATTATGGCAGCGCTTAATCGCAAAGACCCGCGGGTGAAAGGCATCAGCCTATCTCGCAATTTTGGTTTTCAGGTGGCGGTTACGTGCGGGCTAGATCATGCCCAAGGCGATGCCGTTATTTTGATTGACGCCGATTTACAAGATCCGCCCGAAGTGATTTTGCAAATGATTGAAAAATGGCGCGAGGGCTATGACGTGGCCTATGGCGTGCGTGGTGAGCGCGAAGGCGAAACTTGGTTTAAAAAGACCAGCGCCAGCTATTTTTATCGCCTCATTCACAGTATCACCAGTGTAAAAATTCCGGTTGATACTGGCGACTTCCGCTTAATGGATCGCAAAGTGGTAGATGCAATTCGTCAATTGCCCGAAAAACATCGCTTTTTGCGCGGCATGGTCAGTTGGGTTGGGTTTCGCCAAATCGGCGTGGTGTATCGCCGTCACCCGCGCTACGCTGGTAACACCAAGTTCACCTTGCGCAAAATGGTGAAATTTGCCACCGATGCCATTACCAGTTTCAGCTATGTGCCGCTGCAATTGGCGACATGGGCCGGTTTTGCCATTGCGGGGCTGGGGTTGCTCGCCATCGTCGTCGTCATTTTGGGGCGATTATCGGGCGCAGCCGAATTTCGCGGACAAGCCACCACACTCGTTTCGGTGCTATTCCTCGGTGGCATCCAGCTTGTGTGTTTGGGCATCCTCGGCGAATACCTTGGCCGCATCTACGACGAAGTAAAAGGCCGCCCGCTCTACCTCATCCAAGAGCGATGGGGTTATGGAGATAGGGGGAGATAAGGCGACAGGGTGACAAGGTGAGGGGGTGACAAGGTGAATTTGTCACCCCCTCACCTTGTCACCCTGTCACAAATTACGCCAACATCTCGCGCAACAACGTGCGCCCGCCCTTGAGCGACAGGCCAGCGACAATCAACCAATGCACCCATTTGCTTGTTTTCGTGCGGTAGTGTTTGTGGTAAAACAGCCATTGGGCGCGGGTAAACTCGAATTGTGCCTTGGGGCTGCGACGGCTTGAGGCGCGTTTGATGTGATGCACGATTACATCCGGGTAATACATGACCTTGTAACCCCATTCCTTCACCCGCAAACACCAGTCTAAATCTTCGCCATACATAAAAAAGCGCTCGTCGAGTAAACCGGCACGGCGAATGGCCTCGCGGCGCAGCAACATACACGCACCCACTACCGAGTCAACCTCGGTTTCGAGCGTGTCGGGCAAATAAGTCATGTTGTAGCGGGCAAAACGTGCGCTTTTCGGGAAAATTTTGCCCAGCCCGCTCATATGATAAAACGAGACCGCCGGGGTGGGGAAACTGCGCCGACAAGCCTTGTCGAGGCTGCCGTCTTCAAGAATGAGCTTTGGGCCGACAACGCCCGTCTTAACATTGGCATCGGCATAGCGCACCAAGCGCGTAAGCGCATTGGGGGGCACAACCGTGTCGGGGTTGAGCAGTAGCACATACCGCGCCTCGCCGCGATTTGGAAAGCCGAATTTACGCATCGCTACATTATTGCCCGCCGAAAAGCCATTGTTTTTCTTCAGTGGAAAAACTTCTACTTCGGGAAATTCTTCCCGAACCATCGCCACACTGTTGTCGGTGGAGGCATTGTCTACAACGGCGGTAACAAAGTTGATGCCTTGCTGATCGTGTAGCGAAGCCAAACACTCGCGCAGCAGCTCACGGGTGTTGTAATTGAGAATCACGACCAAAACATCCATAACCAAGCAATCTTAACCGATTCTTGCATGGGCAAAATAGAAAGTGGGAAGGTGGCAGGTGGCAGGTGGCAGGTGGCAGGTTGCAAAGTGGCAGGTTGCAAAGTGGCAAAGTGGCAAAGTGGCAGGTAGCAAAACGCACCTGCAACCTGCAACTCTGCAACTTGCAACTCTGCAACTTGCAACTCTGCACCCTGCAACCTGCCACCTGCAACTCTGCAACCTGCAACTCTGCCACCCTGCAACCTGCCACTTTCTCCCCTGCACTAAACTTAACGTTAACGTTAAGTTTGTGGGGTTGCCAGTATAATTTCGATCACCATGAGCAGCCCAAGAACCAAGAAAACCGCCGAACGCAAAGCCAAATTTGAGACTTCGTCCGGCATTCCGCTCGAAATGGCCTATTCGTCCAGCCCCAGCGCCGCCGCCAGTGAAGCACCGGGCGAATATCCCTTTACACGTGGCATTCACGCCAATATGTATCGCTCGCGCTTTTGGACGATGCGCCAATATGCCGGATTTGCCACCGCCGCCGAAAGCAACCAACGCTACAAATATTTGTTAGCCCAAGGCCAAATGGGTTTGTCGGTCGCTTTCGATTTACCCACCCAGCTTTGTATGGACGCCGATGACGAATTGGCGCGTGGCGAGGTCGGCAAAGTGGGCGTGAGCATCAGCACGCTCGGCGATATGCGCGAATTGTTTAATGGCATTCCGCTTGACCAAGTGAGCACCAGCATGACCATCAACGCGCCCGCCGCCGTGTTGTTGGCTTTGTATATCGCCGTTGGCAAAGAGCAGGCCGCCAAAGGCGAGTGGTCTACCCTGAGCAGCCCCGCCAGCCCAAGCCAAATCACCCAAAAGCTGCGCGGCACGGTGCAAAATGATATTTTGAAAGAATACGCCGCACGCGGGTTATATCGCTTTCCGCCTGTGCATTCGATGCGTTTGGTCACCGATATTTTTGCCTATTGCCGCGAAAATGTGCCGCAATGGAACACGATCAGCATCAGCGGCTATCACATTCGTGAGGCGGGTAGCACCGCTGTGCAAGAAGTGGCGTTTACGCTGGCAAACGGCATTGCCTATGTGCAAGGGGCGCTGGATGCAGGCTTAAATATTGACGATTTTGCTGGGCAATTGGCCTTTTTCTTCAATGCGCATAATAATTTTCTTGAAGAAGTGGCAAAATTTCGTTCGGCCCGTCGCATGTGGGCCAAGATTATGCGCGAACGTTTTGGGGCCAAAGACCCGCGCAGTTGGATGTTGCGCTTTCACACCCAAACCGGCGGCAGCACCCTGACCGCGCAAGAGCCGCTCAACAACGTGGCGCGGGTGACGATTCAGGCATTGGCGGCGGTGATGGGCGGAACGCAAAGCCTGCACACCAACGGCATGGATGAGGCGCTGCAATTGCCCACCGCCGAGGCCGCCCGCACCGCGCTGCGCACGCAGCAAATTATTGCGAATGAAAGCGGCGTGACCGATACGGTTGACCCGTTGGCGGGCAGTTACGTGGTCGAGCATTTGACCGATGAAATTGAGCGCCGCGCCTTTGCCCTGATCGAGCAAATTGACCAGATGGGCGGGGCAGTCAAGGCCATCGAGGCGGGTTGGATGCAATCTCAAATCGCCGAAGCGTCGTATCAGTATCAGCGCAAGGTCGAGAACAAAGAAGAGGTGATTGTGGGCGTGAATGAGTTTGTCTCGGCGCAGACCGAGGCCACTGCGCCGCGTTTCACGGTCAATCCGGCGGTTGAGCAGCAGCAACGTCAGCGTTTGGCTGAATGGCGTGCCAACCGCGACAATGTGCGCGTGAGCGAATGTATTGCACATTTGGAGGCGTGCGCCCGCGGCCAAGACAACCTCATGCCCATGCTGGTGGCATGTGTCGAGGCAGGCGTGACAGTTGGCGAGATTGGCAAAACGCTCAAACGCGCTTTTGGCGAATATCAGCCGCCGTCAATGATTTAAGCATCAGTCGTGAGAAGCTATGGGCCACGAGCCACGAGCCATGAGCTTAGGACTTACGCGCATTAAAAATATTTCGCCACAAAGAACACAAAGATCACAAAGAAAAGAAAGGTTTACCAATGCAAATCTTTGAGTTCTTTGTG
>JAHBAL020000165.1 GCA_018500105.2 Anaerolineae bacterium | reverse complement strand
GTGGACTATATCACCAGCACTACCTTATACAGATACTTTTTATTTGGCCCCAATTAACCGCAACTCTGATTCGGTAAGCGTCATATTGAGAGGAGGAAGTTTTGATAACTCAGATTCAATACATGCGAAAACTAATTATAGATACCCAGCATCTTCAAAATACAAAGACAAATCTTTGGGTTTTAGATGTGTTTACAAATAAATAAGCAAAGGAGTTTTTAAATATGCCTGAAAAAGAAGAGAAGTTCGAAAGAATTGGCAACTATGATAAATATGAAAAAATAACGGCAGATCCATCCGGTAATGGCCTAACAATTACCGGAATACGACGAATAAAGGATTTTACTATCGCAGTTTCTGCAGCAACTCAAGCAATAGTAGATACATTTAAAGATGTCAAGATTTTTCAACTAAACGTTTATAGTAGTGATGACCATGAGTATAAAGCGTTTAAAGATAAATCTGAAAAAGATTATGCTTTATATTTAAAAGAAAATGAAAAAGCCTTGCGTGAAAGTGGGAGGTTAATTGCAGATATATTTCTCAAGCAAACACAAGCATCTGATTTAAATAAAGCATTGGACTATCATGCTTTATTAGAATCGGCAATTAATCTAGCGACATCTGGAACGTCAGTTGCGCCAACAGTTTATAGAGAAATCACATTTACATACGAGAATCTTAAATACTTAGATCCCAAAAAACAATATTTATTTATCTACTCACTAGATCCTGATTTGAAGAAAGGAGAGCAAGATTCATATAAATGGACGAACACTGACACTAGTTCAATAGATGCGACAGTTGAGACTCAAGGAGGAAGGCCTAGCATACAGATAAAGTATATAAACGTGGTAAAAGCCATTAGCTCACCACAAAGCGGCATCGTAGCAAGTGCGAGGTCGTCTAATCCTAGGAGACTGGACAACTATGGTACGACAAGCGCCGGCAATTGGTCGTTAGATGTAATTGCAGCACGTGACGACTTGAAAGGTTACCGTATCACATCTGGGAATTGGAGTTTACCCTAGGGGTCATTATTTTCGACCGTAGAATACGTATGTTCTAGCTAGAAGTGATTTCGAAAACGAAGCCACTTCTAGCTGTTCACTTCAGCACGCCTCAAACCGATCCGAAGGGGTCGAATGTCAGGCACGACAGGCATTGACGACCTAACCCCTTCTCGATGAAAACTCGAGAAGGGTGGCAATACGTCCACCTTCATCTCCACCTCAACACCCCCCATGACAACCCCATACGACAACCAACTCCTGCTCGTCCAATGGCGTGCCAAAGTCACGCCGGGTACCAGCATCGCTGACTTTGCGACCAAGCTACGCCAAAATGTGCCAAACGCAACCGGCGTGCTGCTCAAAGTGACCGATGGCAACCAATGGATGATTGACTTTGACGATGTGTCTGACCCGATGGCGATCAGCGGGCCAGAGCGCATTGCCAAATGGGTGAGCACGCTTGCGCAGCACAATTTGGGGGTGCATGTGTGGGCAGTGCCGAATGGGCGCGAAGCTGGCACAGGCCGCGATATCTTGGCGGAAGAAACCGACATGCTTATTCGCGCCGCCAGTGTGGCAGGGGTCAAGTCGTTGGTGCTCGATCTCGAAGTGGAATCACCCAGAGCGGGCGGCGGCCCCTTCGCCCGTCCATTCTGGAAAGGCAACCCCGCCGAAGCCGCTGTGTATATGCAGCGGCTTCGGGCTGGCTTGCCCGGCATGCACATCGGCTTTTGCCTCGATGCCCGCCGCCCAAACGAATTTGCCCAACGGGTCGAGCCATTTTTAGCAGGCATTGATAGCTTTCACCCCCAAACCTACCCGATTTTGTTTCGACGCCCGGTTGAAGATGTCATGCGCGAAGCCTTTAATAATTTGCGCCGATACAACAAACCGATTGTGCCGATGATACAAGGCAGCTATGACGCACCGCGCCGCCCAAGTGCCGACGAAATTGCACGGCAGGCTGATTTTGCGCGGGTTTTGGGCGCGCCCGGGCTTTCTATTTGGCGGCTGGGGGTAGACCGCCAACCCGACGGCAACAAGTGTATGGACACGAACGAATATCGCGCCATTGCAGCCCTGCCTTGGCCCCGTCCCGATTCGGCAGTCGCTTCTCCCAGTGCCTCATTTACGTGGCAAGATCTGTTCAACGCGCTAGCCATTGTGGCGAAAATCAACGCCACGTCATGGTCAACGTGGTTTGACGCATCGGGGGCAGCGGCGTTTTTTGTGAATACACCTCAAAAACGCCAAAGTCTCTATAACGGCCCGCAGGTTGAATCATGGCCCATTACGATTGCCATTCGAAACGCCATTCTCCACATCCTGACCCGCTACGATTCGCGTGGCATTGCCCAACTGTGGGAACAAGTGAAAAGCGGGGTAGTGGATGAGGCTAAATTCCGCCGCGCACCGGGCAGCAGCATCGGCATACATGGCGCACCCGGCGTTGGCGCTCCGCCCAACGATCGCTGGGAATGGTGGATCGGAACACTCAAAGACATTGGCGCAAAATGGTATAAGCAATTAGACGACGGCGACATCAACCAATTGCAAGTATTGGCGTGGTGTAAACGCCTGAAAAAAGCTGGCATCGAGCCGATTGTGCGCTTTTATGTCGCTAATCAATTTCCCAATTCACTGCCCGAATCTTATTTTGAAAAAATGAAGCTGTATGCCGCTGCTGGCATCAAATGGGCGGAAATTGGCAGTGAGCCGGTGTTATCCAGCGAATGGCAACCTGCTTGGCAAGAGCGCATCAACCAGCTTGGGCATGATGATCCGGAGGTCATTCCGGCTTTGGCGCAAGCTTGGATCACCGATGCAAAAAAGACAGTGGCCGCAGGCATGTTTCCGGCGTTTTACGCTTTGGGGACAAACGTCTTTAATAACGAAGTAGATGCGCCTTGGTCAACCGTGCGCTTTGCCCAAAAGCTTAGCAAATATTTGGCCGACCATTTTCGTCAAGACACCCTCGATATTTTTAGGCACGGTGGCTGGATCGCCGTCCATGTAGCAACTTATGGCAAGCCGCCAGAGTTTGATCCACACAGCGGGGCGGGTGGCTTTTGGGATATGTGCTTACGTGGCTATGAAATTGTGACTGAAAGTTTTGCACAAGCCTTCGGCAACGACCTCAAGGTGAATGATATTCCGATCATGTCAACTGAAGGCGGCGTTTTTACACCCAATTCGCTGGCTTGGATTGGGCATGATCGCCCACTCACCGAAGCTGAACATGCCGCACGTGCCATTGAAATGTTTCGCTGGGTGGATAAAAATTCACCTCTGTCAGCGATGTGCCCATGGTGCTTGTCGGTGGGCGATCTGATCGGTCATTTCGATAGCCAGTGGCAAGCCGACGGCTGGATTGAGCAAACCCCGCAACACCAATTGCGCCCATTGCCCGTCATTGAAGCAATGCACCAACTACGACGTGAATTTGAATCGCTCAATCAACCGAAATCGTTACGTTTGATGCTTCCATATCATTCACAATGGGATGCAACGGCCTCGTCACATAGCGGCGATTGTGGGCCGACTTGTGTGGCGATGGTGTTAAATACAGGCCGAGCCGTGCAGCAATTTATCACAGTGGATCAAATTTATGCCAATTATTTGCCAAACAAAGCCTTTGGCGAGTTTACAGCAGTGTGGGAAATGGAGTTGATCGGGCAGCGTGCCAGTTTGCCCTTCAATCGCATTCAATATGCGAACGAACACGAGGCGACCAAGGGCATCCGCGAAGCACTTGATCAAAAGCACCCGTCTATTTTGCTCATTCACTATGAACCCTTGCGCGGTCTTACCGACCAAACCTTTACCGGCGGGCATTTTGTGGTGGCAGTTGGGTATACTGCCGATGAAAATGGCACGACCACTGGCTTTTTTGTGCATGATCCTTTGCCACGCGCCGAAACCCAAAAAGGCGTTTACCTTTACCTGAGTGTTGCACAATTGATGAAAGCGTGTGGCACATGTCATTTAGATGGCAATAACCCCAACTTTCTCGTGCTAATATCGAGCAAAGTCGCTGAAAGCAAATCTGTTCTTACCACAGCGAATCACAACCACAGATACAAATTACAACCGAGTGGCTGGGATAAAAAAATGTGGAAATTACCGGCTGGCGCAGAAATCGCCGCTATTGTGAAGCTGTCTCGATAGGCAAGTAGGCTGGGATGTGATCCGAGTAGCCACAACCCAGCCCCGTGTCACTCCACCACATCCTCAAACCGATCCGATGTTATCGGATGCCGATCACGATAGGCACTGACGATGGCTTGCTTGAGCGCAGCCGCGTTAATCTCAACCCCCAGTTTGGCAGGCTTGCCATATGGGATGTCTCTTTTAAGGATATGTTGATAATAGCCAAAGATCACATCTAAATAGACAGGTTGTTTGAGACGTTTACTACCCGATTGTGCCAAAAGATCAAGACATGCTTGGCCCAATTGAGGGTGAAACGAAAATAAATCGTTTTGGTCAATAGAGGCTTGGTGCTCAGTTTTGCTAAAGTCAATATTGGCTTGCAATAGTGCCTGTGACAAGACGCTGCCAGTGGCGGGATTCTGACTAGCAGCGACGGTGGGCACGGCGGTCGGC
This sequence comes from Anaerolineae bacterium, assembly GCA_018500105.2. Taxonomy (GTDB): domain Bacteria; phylum Chloroflexota; class Anaerolineae; order J036; family Brachytrichaceae; genus AQU-03. The sequence continues at coordinate 6,368 of JAHBAL020000165.1, read as the reverse complement.
GCTGGCGCTTGGGCGGGCTTCGGCCACAAGGTTAGCGCCGCCGAGATCAGCAGCACCACCGCGCCAGCCCCAGCCAATCCCCATACGAACGAACGGCGATCTCGCGGCGCTGGGGTTGGCACAGTTAGCGGATTGGGCTGAGCGATACACTGTTCTACGCGATTAAATACCGCCTCTAATAAAATGAAATTGGGAACAGCAGCCCGTTTTAGTTGCGCTAATTTATTTTGCTGAATCGCCAATTCAACAATTTCGCGCCAAACCGCAATGGCGGCTTGGTCAAAATTAACCCACGTGCGGTCAATGCCAGACCGCGCCAACACCTCGCGGGTGAGGCCATCATTATCGTAAATTTCTGCCAGTTTTTCGCACAACTCATGTTGCGCTTGATCACAGTGTGTCATGGTTCAATAAAATAGCCGCAAGCCGATGCTTTGCGCATCCATCTTGCGGCCTACTACATTAGCGTCAGAATCACGCCGCCGCTTTCTGCGGCAACCCCGCAATCAAGCGCTGCTTCGTCTCATCTGGCAACGGCAACTGGCTAAAGACTGCACCATTGTAAGGCTGCCCACGCTGGGCAGGCAACGCCGTGTGTTGCAATTGGGCCTTTTCAATTTGTGACCAATAGTCGGCATTGCCGAACACCGACCAAAACAAATTGAGCACATGCTGATTGCTTAGCTCGCCCTTAAACACCGCGTCGAGCGCTTGGCGTTGATTGGTGAGCAAGTTGGGCAAGGCCAGCAAACGCTTGCCCTTGTAATTGCGCTGAGCCGCTGTGCTGACGATATTGCCTAGCTCGGCCACTTGGGCCAACGCTGGGCCGCTGTTGCCAAACGCCACCAAAAAGGCTTGGTAAATTTCTGCATTTGTATAGTCACTCAAATCGGTATATCCGATATTCGCCGTTTTCGCGTCGCTTAGCTTCATCAAATCTACCAAATCGCAGTTGGTGACATTCAAATCAACCGGCCCAGACACACCCGGCAAAATGCCGCGATCGCTATATTGCCACACCAGCCAGTTTTTCCAGCCATTGCACGGCACAGGGTCGCCAACAGGCTGTTGGGTGCGGGTGTAGTGGGCTTGCCAAAGCGGGTAACGATTCCAATCGGTCAAATCGCTATTGGCAATACGCGGATTCCACCACCATGCGGCGGTGTAGATCATGGGGGGCACGCCGGTTTTGGCCTCCACCAAATCTAAAAATTCGCGCAGCAATCGCAGTTCTTCTTTGCCGTTTGACCCGTTGCCATTGACCGGATACTCAGCATCAACCACCAACGGCAGCTCGCCCAAATCGCCGGGCGCAAACGCATTCCAAAACAGGTCAAGTTGGTCTTGGGCATTGACATACGGGTTAAAAAACCAATATGCGCCACGCGCCAAGCCAGCTTGCTTGGCCCGAAACCAATTGCGGGCAAACCACACATCTATATATGATCCGCCGCCATCGGCCCCGCCACATTTAATGAATGCATAATTTGCACCGCCTTGGGCCAGCGCTGACCAGTTTATTTCGCTTTGCCATTTCGAGACATCAACCCCGATTACGCCATTTGCATAGCGGCGCGGATTTTTGCGGTATGGATTTGCCCGCTTACCTTTACGCACCTCGGCTTGAATGTCTTTGAGGAGCGGCCAGCAATCGAGCTTGCGCAGCCAGCGGTCGTCGTTTGGCTTTGTCCGATTGCGCGGGTTACCCATGCGTTTGGCCTCGGCCTCGTTTTCGATGCGCAGATCGCGCAATGCGTGAATAACTGCCCGGGGGTGCAATTGTCCATTAATCTGGCGCACGTAATCATCATTGCTAAATTGAGGATCGAACTGACCGCCAATAAGCTGCCCCACCGACAAACACCAAGGCATCATGGCCTTCAATTTCGAGCGTTGCTCAATCCAACGGAACATTTCGACCGTGCGGCCTGCGTGATCAACATCGTCACGCGGCGAAGCGGGCGGGCGGCGATGCCCCCACGAAGTCGAGTTGGGCGTAAACACGCCGCTTTCGGTCGAAAGAATTTCGATCGCATCGAGGTTGAGCGCCGCGCCAAAGGCTTGCGATAGGCTATCGCGCACAATTTCATAGCCGCGCATACACATATCCCAATACCCATTTTGATTCATATATGGATCAAAATCGAGCGGTTGCTCATAGGGGCTACTATGCACGGCAATCCATCCCCCGCGATTAAAAATGTTGATGGTTTCTTGGCGGAAATGAGTCGCCAGATATTGAGCAAGTTTCTGCGCAAAAAAAACCGACGACCAAGGCGCGTGCCAATGCCCGCCATTGGCGCTAAAGCCAAGCGCATAATAGGCTGGGCGCATGCCTGCCGCCAAGGTGTTTTGCGCATCGGTGATCCAGCCTTGCGCCAATGACGCGATCACGGCTGGGTCATCGTGCCCCACATTTTGCACCCGCGCCTGCCAATGCTGCTTCCATTCATACATCAAGGTTGGCTCATTGCCAATTTCAGCATATTGAATGCCAGCGTCGGCATACCAACGCATTTTTTGAAAATATGAATCGGGCAAGCGGTCGGGGAACTGTTGCGCCGCATAAAATCGCACCACAGGCTCGATGCCAGCCGCTTTTAGCCGCTTGCACCACTCAAAAATATGACGGCGATTCAGATCGTTGTCGTCTAGCTGCTTATACCATTTCACGCCAATGTCTTTCATCAGCGCAATCCACGTCTCCCACTTGTCGGCGGGTGGCGCGCCCACGCCGGGTGCGCCGTGCATCCCCACCGATGCGCCGGGGATGCGTCCTGCCGGGCGCGGCGGGGTTGTGCCACGCACGCTTTGCAATACTTGCAAAATCTGCGCCGAGGTGAAATTGTTGAGAATGTAAAGCACGCCTTGTTTGTAACCCGCATCAAACGGCCAGCCTTCCACAGCCGGCCCATGATACGGTTGTTGACGCATACCGGGCGTATTTACAAAAAACTGATTGGCATTTGAGGATAAATACCAATCTTGCCACGATGTTCGATTAATTATTGCAACGATTTCGAGCGCGTTAAAAAGATCTTGCCATGTGTAGTTTGCCATAAAACCTTCTTTGTATGTCTACGAGATACCGTATGATTACGGAATCGTTTGCTTGAACGTAAAATCAAGTTTTTTGATTATTCGATATATAGCAAACAAAGTCAAGGTTTTCAGGCTAAACTGTCAAGTTTTGTCAAGTTTTCTTATTTTGGCCTTAATTTCATCACCCGAAACCACCACTGGATGACCGGCCCGATAAACAAGGCGGTCAGCAGCGTGCCAAAGCCGACCGAACCGCCCATCAGCCAGCCGAGTGTCAGCACCACCACCTCGATGCAGGTGCGGGCGACACGCACGCTCCAGCCGGTCACGCGGGTGAGGCCGATCATCAGGCCGTCACGCGGGCCTGTGCCCAGCCGAGCGCCCACATACAGCCCCGTGCCGAAGCCAGTGACGATGATGCCGACAAGGTATTGGGCGATGCGCAAAGGCAGCGCGGCGAATTGGGGCGAAAGCGGCAAAACCCAATTGACAAAATTGCCAATCAGCAAAATATTGGCGATGGTGGCAATGCCGGGCCGTTGCCGCAACGGAATCCACAGCAGCAAAAGCGGCCAGCCGACCATGATGATGGCTGTGCCAAACGAAATACCCAGCGTTTTGCTAATGCCATCGGCAAACACATCCCAAGGCCCCAGCCCAATATCAGCAATTTTGCATTGGGCGATGCCAAGCGCAAAACAAAATAACCCGCCAATTAGCCGAAACCAACGAAAAAGCGAAACTTCGCCGAGTGACCGCACATAATCCGTCACGGCCCGTGAAAGTGTTAAAACCATAAGCAGGTGAGTATAACTGGGTAGCCTTGAGCCATGAGCCTTGGGCCATAAGCCATGAGCCTTGGGCCATGAGCCGTGAGCCGTGAGCCTTGAGCCTTGGGCCATGAGCCGTGAGCCGTGAGCCTTGAGCCTTGGGCTAAAAGTGCTTAGGGCTTGGTGATTAGGTCCCTCCCGTACTAAAGCTCAAGGCTCATGGCTCATGGCTCATGGCTACTCATGGCTCATGGCTACTCATGGCTCATGGCTACTCATGGCTCATGACGATATACTACGGCCCATGCCCGATGTCAGCCAGCTTCGCCCCGCCATTGCCACCGATATGCAATGGCCCGATACACCCGCCTATGCCAAATTGCGTTATTTTGCGTTGCGGCACGATGCCAGCAAAGTCAAATTATTTGTTGCCCACAATACAAAACAGCAAATTGACACAGTGGTGGCGCATTGCCAAACCGGCATGGATCTTTTTCGCCCGCTCATCGTGGCAGATGGCGATGACGGCCCACGCCTGCAAGCGACCTTGCGACAGGCACTGATATCAGGCCGCCAATATTTGTTTAGCATTTCGCCGCGTCTGCGGCCCGATGTCGAAACCGTTGCCACCATTTACTCGCCGACAATGGGGCATATTTATGCCTTGAATGAAGCTGATTTTCGACCGACGCCAAATGTGCTGGTGCAAATGAGCAAAACGCCCAACGGCCAACCACGTGCCAGCATTCGTGCCCGCGACGATAGCGCGGCGGCTGAAGCGGGTGTAAATTGGGTTTCGCCCAAATTTGCCGAGGTGTTTGTGCGGGTGGATGAACGGGTGCGTGGGCGTGGTTTGGGCAAATCGGTGGTATCGGCGCTTACCACGCAGCTATTGGCGCTGGGGCGCACCCCAATTTACATCACCGCCGACGACAACGCCGCCTCGCAACGCCTTGCCTTTAGCCTTGGCTATCATGACACTGGGGCGCGTGAATTATCGGGCATTTTGCAGATGTAGGATTAGGTTAAAAAGCATGTCAGTTGAAGAGCAACTCGAAACAAACCTGCTGGCGCTAGGCGACAGCGACATTTCGGGCGAGACGGTGTTGCCCGGCCCGTTTGCAGTGGCCGATATCGCCGCCCGATGCATTGCCGCATCACATCGCCAAGCCGCACTGTTTGCACAACAACGCGGCCTCGCGGCTGGGCAAGTGCGTATTACACGCCGTGCGGCTGCCGCAGCTTTTCGCAGCGAGCGCTATCTCACGGTCAACCACGCGCCTCCGGCAGAGCCATGGTCGCCGTTGTCGGGTTACTACGAAACCAACGACGGCTGGGTGCAACTGCACACCAACTACGACCACCATCGTGACGCTGTTTTGCGCGTGACCGGTGCGGCAAATGATCGCGCCAGTGTAGCGGCGGCGCTGAAGCCGCGCTCGCGCTTTTGGGTCGAACAAGCGGTGTTGGCCGAAGGAGGCTGCGCCTTTGCCTATCGCAGCCGTCAAGAATGGGAAGCCACGCCGCAAGCCGCCGCACTCGACAGCCTGCCACTGATGACAATGACGCAAGTTGCAGCCGCGTCACCATCGCCAGCACCGCCTTTGTCGGGGGATCGGCCTTTGGCGGGCGTGCGCGTGCTTGATCTTACGCACATCATTGCTGGGCCAGTGTGCGCTCGCACCTTGGCGGCCTACGGCGCAAATGTCACACGGGTGCTGGCGACGCATTTGCCCACCCTCATCACGGCAGACATTGACACTGGGTTTGGCAAAACATGGCAAATGCTCAATTTGGCGCAGGCCGACGACCGCGCCGCGTTTTTGGCGCTTGTGCGCCAAGCCGATATCGTCGTGCAAGGCTTTCGGCCCGGCGCATTTGACAAATTGGGCGTTGGCCCGGCCCAACTTTGCGCCGAGCGCCCGGGTTTGGTGGTGCTGACGCTATCGGCGTGGTCGCATGTTGGGCCTTGGGCCGGTTATCGCGGGTTCGATAGCCTTGTGCAGACGGCAACCGGCATCGCGCATGAGGGGGAGCGGGCGCGTGAGCAGACCGCGCCGTGTCCATTGCCCGCCCAAGCCATTGACCATGCCACTGGCTATTTGATGGCAGCGGCAGCCATCCACACCTTGGCGCGGCAGCAGCGCGAAGGCGGTTCGTGGCACGTGCGGGCCTCATTGGCGCAAACAGGGCATTGGTTGTGGCAACAACCGCGCATCTCTGTGGCTGGGGGCGAGCTTGGCCTAACCGATGTCGCCGATTTACGGATGCAGACCGCCACCCCCTATGGCCTCGTACAACACCTCGCCCCCGTCGGCGAAATCGCCGGTATGCGCCTCGGCTGGGACTTGCCGCCGCCGTTGCGACCCGCAGAGTAGTGGATAGTGATAGTAGATAGTGATAGCAAATAGTGATAGTGGATGGCACAAACGTAATCACACGCTTTGCTAACCGCCAGCCTTTTCTTCACCCAGCCTCACCTTCATGATTCATAATTCATGATTCATAACTCATAATTCCCAATTCGTAATTCGTAATTTTTAATGCACCTTCTCT
>JAHBAL020000159.1 GCA_018500105.2 Anaerolineae bacterium | reverse complement strand
AGATGTGTATAAGAGACAGCACCGACGGGACGCACTGGCTCTGGGGCGCTCACGTTTACCGTAATCGAGTCGGCATCGAAGTCAATGGCCTCAATTGCGCCAGTGCAATTGTGCTCTGCCGAAACCACCGCCCGCAACACGGCTGCGCCGGCATCGGTGGCTTGCAATTGAAAAATTGCTTCGGTCACACGCTCTTTGCTGGTATCGAGCGCGGGCGAGCTAATTTGGAAAAGCGGCAACGGCATCGAATTGAGCGAAATACCTTTGACCGTCACCACGCAGCCCACGCTGCGATCTGAAAAACGCACGAGGGCCGAGATCGTCTCGCCAAGATTAACTTGGGGCTGCGACGGGCTGACCCGCATGGCAATAGAAAGGCTGCCTTTTGTAGTCGCTTCTGCCACATTGGTCAGCCATGTTGATAAAGATAATGCTGCGGCGCATAATGTGGTGGCCGCCAAAATGGTGCGGGCCGATATTAAATTAATGTTCATTGATTTTGATGATGTCTCCGATGTGATAGATGTGATAGATGTGATAAATAAACCAAAGTCTTAGGACGCTTTGTCTAATGCAAATTATATGAATTGTGACATTTGATGCAATGTGTCATTGGCCTAAGCTTTGTCATAGCCGATGTCTTTGCAAGGTTCGGGGAATGCCCTTGATAATTTCCTATAGTGCAAATGCGAAAGAAGGCCGATTCAAAAAAACGAGGAATTTTCTATAATGTTTTGCAGATAGCCATGCAAACTGCGTGGTTCTTAGTTGCTATGGCATCTATTTCGCATTCTCAAACACCCAGCACGAGTGCAACGACATCTGCATCAAAAGCAGCTCAGATGACAACCCAACATGCCATGCAAAGCAAGGTGTCGAGCTTCTTTTTTTGGCCCATCGTTGCCAGCCTTGTCAATATTGCGATCAACCTCACCACCTTGGTAACTGAGGGCGACTTTGATGATGAGCATTTGCATCTCCCGGCCATACTCGTTTCGCTGGTCACCGTCGGCGTTATTTTATTGGCCCAACGCATTGCCGCACGCGGGCAACTCATTCGCGGCTTGGGCATCATGTCCGTTGTCGTTGCCATTGACAGCGCGTTTGGGGCCTATGCCACCACATACGGCGGCATTGTTTCGATGCTGGCCCCGCTGCTCGTCTTCATGCTCACCTTGCGCGTCATTCACACCAAGACAGCCCGTCGGTTGGCTTTTGTGAACGCTTTTTTTAGCATCATCGTTGCAGTCATCGTTATTATTCATGCTTTGTCAGACGAAGCCGACAATACGTTTACCGTTGCATTACTCATCATCGGTGTCATTATTCTAATGAGCGCCATCTTTTATGTGCTGATGCAACATCAATTCTTCATCACCAAAACCATCTCCGAGCTACAAACCTCAAATCATGCGCGTGGTGAAATGGCAAAGCAACTAAAGCTGCAAAGCGAAAAGTTACAAGAGCGTTCGTCTCGGCTAGAAACCCTAAATGATGTCACCCAAAACGCCATGCGTCAATTGAGCATGGACGATATGTTGCCTTATATCATGCGTCGGGCCGCCGATTTGGTGCAGGCGACCCATAGCAGCATTTTGTTACAAGATCGTGGCGGCGAAAATCTCATTTTTCACTATGGTTCGGGATTCTTTCGCACCATGCGTGGTCAACGATTTACGAAATTCGATCATAATTTAGCGGTTCAGGTGTGGCAAAGCGGTCAACTTGAGTATGCAAATGATTGCGATAGCGTTGATTCGTGTGCGGCCAGTATGAAGCAATTTGGAATTACGGCCATAATCGCCAGCCCATTGATACACAACAAGCAAACGGTGGGCGTCATGGTATTTACGCATAACCAAAACGGCAAAACATTTAGCGATGAGCAAATCACCCTAATTAATCAATTATCGCAATTGGCCTCATTGGCCTATGGCAACAGCGTGTTGTATGCCCAAGTGCAAACCGAGCGCGACAAGGCCCGCCGGGTGATGAAAACAATGGGCCAAGGCATGGCGCTGGTGAATAAAAATGGCAACATTAATTATGCCAACCCCGCCCTAAGCAGTTTGTTGGGCTACGAGATTGATGAGTTGAATGGCAAGCCATTTGATAATTTATTTGCCGAAGAAAAGTGGAGCGAGCAACCCCTTTATCAACGCACACACGACGCCCAAGCCTTTTCGGGGCAATATTTGTTGTGCCACAAAGACGGCTCGCATGTAGCGGCGCTGATTTCTTACCCGCCACAGATGGTCGAGGGGTCGCTGGATGAAACGGTGTGTGTGTTTACCGATCTCACCCAAATTAAGGCTTTTCAAGACAAGATGAAAGAGGCGCGGGACCAAGCCTTGCACATGGTTGAGCTAAAAACCAGCTTCTTGGCGACGGTTTCGCACGAACTGCGCACGCCGCTGCACAGCATCGAGGGGTATCTCGAATTGTTGCTCGATACGCCGCTGGATGAGGAACAAAACAGCTACGCGAAAACGGCCTTCGATGCCAGTGTCAACTTAAACGACATTATCAACGAAGTGCTCGATTTCTCGAAATTAGACAGCAAAGCCATGCAATTGCAATTGGCGGCTGGCAGTGTTAAAACCGTTGTTGAAAACGTGGTGGCGACGCTAAATAGCAAGGCCATGCAAAAGAATTTGTTCTTGAATCTCGATGTATCGTCACAAGTGCCGAGCCAATTGATGATTGACAGCCAGCGTTTGCGCCAAATCTTGATCAATTTGGCGGGCAACGCGATCAAATTCACCCAACAAGGCGGCGTGCAAATTCGCGTGCAACCGCAAGCCATTAGCGATGGCGCAATCACGCTGCTTTTCTCGGTCATTGACACGGGCGTTGGCATCAGCAAAAATGACCAACAGCGCATTTTCCAGCCCTTTATGCAAGCCGACAACACGGCCACCCGCGCATTTGGCGGCACGGGCCTTGGGCTAGCCATCGTCAAGAGCTTGGTCGAATTGATGGGCGGCGAAGTTGGCGTGCAAAGCGAAGTTGGCAATGGCTCGCGTTTCTGGTTCACCATCGTGTCGCCAGTGGCAAAAATCCAAGCACCAAGCACCCAAACACAAGAAATGGCGCTCATCACTTAGGGCGTTCCCAGAAATCGGGTTTCTAGAAATCGGGTTTCTTTCAGAAGCCCGATTTCTGATATGCGTCATTAGAAATCGGGTTTCTTTCAGAAGCCCGATTTCTGATATGCGTCATTAGAAATCGGGTTTCTTTCAGAAACCCGATTTCTAGGACTAGGTGGCAGCTTGATGCGAACCATATAGCCACCAATATTGACTGGCGGGGGCGATGGGTTGCAAAAATGGCTCAAGCGCAAACACGCCCGGCCTAAATTCGGCCCACAGCCGCATATCATAGCCAGCAAGACGACGCTTTTCGGCCTCTGTTTGTGGCACGTCGGCTTCGAGCAAAGCCAATTTGAGCCGCTGATGCACCTGCACGCGCTAGCGCCCCGCCGATTTTGGGTCATCGAGATACCATGACCATGTATCGAGCCGGCTTTTAAATTCGCGGCGGGCTTTTTGCCCATACACTTCGCCCTTTTTTTGGCGGATGGCCGCAACACTGGCGCGATACGCCGCAAGTTGCGCATTGTCACTGGGCACAAGGGTGCGGGCCGACAACCGCCACACCGCCTCTAGCCATGCGCCAATGGACAATTGCGGCACATTAATGCCATGCAATGCCGCCGTGCTCACCACCATCAAGTTGTCTATTGGGTAAAACAACACGTCGCTATCGAGATACGCCGCCATATGTTCGGCGGCAATTTTGGCAAAAAATAGATCTGCGTCCATAGGGGTAATTATGAATGATGAGTTATGAGTTATGAGTTATGAATTATGAATTATGAATTATGAATGGTTAATGGTAAGTGATTCATCATTCATAACTCATCATTCATAACTCATCATTCATAACTCATCATTCATAACTCATCATTCATAATTCGTTAAGTGCATTGGTTCGGTGTGGCCTTGGGCGGCGAGGAGGGTGTAGGGGCGGAGGTGGGTAGTGAAGGTGCGGGTGAGGGTTTCGTTGGCGGCGATTTCGCCAATGTTGACGCTGACATAACCGGCGCTGGTGTCGGCGACGCCAAACACATTGATGAGGGGATACGGGTTGGGGTTGCGCAGCACCCAGAGATAGTTGTATTGCCCGTCACGCGGGGGGATGGCGGGCGGCGGCGAACTGCTCACCACATTCAGCGCGGCAAAGGTGCGCAAATGCACATCGTGATACGCCTCGAGCGCAATTTCGATGCGATCGGCCTCGGCCACCGCCGCGCTAATGTCGCCACGAAAATAGTTGATTTGATTTGGAAAGTGCGCTTCAAACATCGGTTTAAGCGTCATTTGATGAATGCGGGTGTTTTGTTTGTAAAAGCTGGCGGTGAATTGCGAGCCATACACCACCCGTTTGCCAACATTTCGCAATGCCCCAACAAAAACATATTGCGAATCATCGCTTCGGGGCGGCAAATATTTCACCACGCTTTTATCGAGCAGTTCAAACGGATAAAGCGAATTGAGCAAAAGCGGCACAAATATTTTGGCTGGGGCAGCGGGTTTTAGCAGCGGCGCGGCCTGAACCCCGCCCCAACCCAGCGACATCAACAAAAAAATGATGAAAACAAGATAGCGTTGATTCATAATCTCAAAGTATACTTTTTCGCAATACGTCGCCAAGGCATCGGCGATAATTTACCCACCACACAACATGGATGCAATCAATCACAACCCACGTGCCCGTCATAAACTTGCCGCCATCGGCATCAGTTTGATCTTGCTTGCGGCCACTCAGGTCAGTCAGGTCAATTCGGGCCACCAAAGTGACCCAAACGAAGCCGAGCAACACGGCCTTGTCGCCGAATCGCCTGCTGACGACGTTGCGTCTGCGCCAAATGCCGCCGCAACCTATAGCTTTGTGCCGGTGGCCGAGGGATTGGCACAGCCTTGGTTTATTGCGCATCCAAATGATAACCGGCTGTTTGTGGTTGAGCGCAAAGGCAAAATTCGGGTGATCAAAGATAACGCGCTGCTGCCCACCCCATTTTTAGACCTAAGCAATATTGTCAACAGCACCGGCGAAGAGCAAGGGCTGATTAGCGTGGCATTCGAGCCAAATTATGCGCAAAATGGGCGTTTTTATGTGCTGTATACCATCGCCAACAACGACATTGTGATTTCACGATACAAGGTGACGGCGGGCAACCCAGATACGGCTGACCCAAACAGTCGGCAAGTCGTTTTGACCGTGCCCCACCCCAACAATCGGCTGCACAACGGCGGCTGGATGGGGTTTGGCAAAGATGGCTATTTGTATATCACCACCGGCGACGGCAGCGGGTCGAAAGACACCTTTTGCACGGCGCAAAATGTGCAAGACCTGCGTGGCAAGCTGTTGCGTATCAATGTTATCGAACAAAACACCTATAGCAGCCCGCCCGAAAACGCCTTTAGCACGGCGGTAGGCGCGAGCGGCAATAATGCAAAAGCCGCGCCCGAAATCTTCGCCTTGGGGCTGCGTAACCCGCGCCGCGCTTCGTTTGACCGCCAAAGCGGCGATTTGTATATCGGCGATGTGGGCGAATTTCTGCGCGAAGAGATCAGCCTATTGCCCGCCGGCAGCAAGGCGGGGGCCAATTTTGGCTGGAGCAAATGGGAGGGCAGCCAAGCCTATACCGGAAACCGCTGCGCCAGCACCAATTTGCCCCTCACCAAACCCATTTTGGAATATGCGGCCACCCAAAACAGCCGCGTAATTGGCGGCTATGTCTATCGCGGCGAGCAAATGCCCGCGCTTGAGGGGGCCTATTTTTATGGCGATACGGGGTCTGGCAAAATTTGGGCCGCCCGCCGCAACAACGACGGCACATTTAACAATACGTTGATCGCCGATACAAACTTTACCATCAACACCTTTGGCGAAGGCATGGACGGCGAACTTTATGTGGCAGATTACACAACTGGCAACATCTATCGCATTTCGGTTGCGCCAACGCAATATTTTATGCCAATGTTGATGCTCGATCACACCGCATCGGGGACGGCAACGGCGACGGTCGCCGCGACGGTCGCCGCGCCAACACCCATTATTACGCCGAGTGTGACCACCAGCCCAACCGCCATTGTCACCAGCACGGTGCGGCCCAGCGCCACCGTGAGTGGCACACGCAGCGCCCCAACCGCCACCCCCACGCCCGCGCCCAATGTGCCGACCACCAACACCACCTCGCGCTATATGAAAACCATTGGCGAGCAACGGCATTTTGACATGGGCTGCGTGGCTGGGCGCAATGGCGAAAGTGGCTTAAATGTGCTTGCATTTGGGCGGGCGCACCAACAAAATGGCGAGTATGGCACGGTGATTTATAACGCATCGCCGGGGTTTGCCAGCACGGCCCAAATCGCCAATGCGGTAAAAAACTTTATGCGCGGCTATGTCAATTGTGTCAACCGCAGCAGTGTCACGGCGCTGCGCGTGGCGGTGGGCACGAGCAATTTCTTTAGAGACAGCGTTGGCAATTTTGTCACCCGCGAACACGGTGTGGCATGGGCGATGATGGTGAACGAGATCGGCGACTGGATCAAGGCCAATCCGGCCATTGCCAGCCGTATCTCGGTGGCTGGGGCCAGCGACATGGAAATGCCGTGGAACTCGGCTGAGAATACGCGGGCGTGGATGGATGGCTATGCGTCGGCGTATCAATATCCGATCTACAATTTTGGCAGTTGCGATAGCTGCCCCTTTAATTCAAGACCCAATATTTCGCCCGCCAACGGCTGGACGCTCAACGACATTTTATACGTTTCGTGGGGCGCCAAGCCAGCCTTTGCGCTGCCCGAAATTTATTTGACCAATGGGATCAATGCCGAGCAATGGGCGCGGCTCAGCTTGCATTCGTATATCAACACCGGCAAACCCATCACCTATACCGGCGCACTCACCCAATGGATGGCATGCAACGATCAGCGTGATCCTGACTGCACCGTCACCGGCAATTCGCCGCCGATGGGGCAACGGCAATTGTTGGCGGCGCTCAATAGCGACCCGCGCACGGCGCAACGCGAGCTAAAATGGAATAGCGATATCAGTTGGAACGAAACACGCTCGGTCTTAGAGTTTACCTTCCCGACGGGGGTGTCGGCGAGTTTGCCTGACGTCGAAACCGTGCTCGGCCCAATCGCCCCGCCCAGTATCGCGGCCAGCGACCCAATCGCGGTGGCGATGAATGAATCGGTAGCAGCCAAGGTGACGCTAGAGCAAGCCGCCGAGCAGCAACTGCAACAAGCTCGCCGCAGCCCGCCCCAATTGCCCAGCGCGGTGCGGGTGGATGGGCGCGGCGGCGGGGCGAATGACGTTGTTGCCCAGATCAGCAATATTGAGCGCAAAACCGGCGGCGAAGGTGTGATTATTGAAGATGGGCAAGCGCCTTTGCCCGGCCCAGTGTATAAGATCGCAAATCGCTGGGTGTGGCAAAAGGCCGGTAAAACGGTGGCAGCCTATGCCGGAGCCAAGAATCCGTTGAACGGCGATGCGATACCGTTGGGTGTTGTGGTTGTGGCGGTCGAGCAAGAAGATAGCGCCGGTAAGGTGAGTGAACGAATGCAGTCGTATCCCTTTGCCAGCGCGGGCCAGTTGCGCATTGTGACCGAGGCTGGGGCCAAGTTGATTATGCAAGATGAGGCCGGAACGCAGTTTGAGCTAGACCTGAGCGGATTTACGGCTGTGCCTGTCTCTTATACACATCT
>JAHBAL020000120.1 GCA_018500105.2 Anaerolineae bacterium | reverse complement strand
CTGCCACTGGGGGCGGTGGGGTCAGATGCGGCAGTGCCGGGGATGATCCCGACATCAGCAAAGGCTTTGCGCACCGCTGCCGCGTCGTTCGCCCCATATAACTCTTGGGCAGCGCGAATGCTGGCGTTCGCGGCATCCACAAACTTGGCACGTGGGGTCAAATATTGGGTGAGCGCACGATAGTAAATTGCGCCCACTTTTTCACGGCCTAGCGCTGTGCCAATCTTGTAAGCGACGTGATTGGGAATGCCGCTGTTGATGTGAACGCCGCCATTGTCGGCGCGGCGGCTGACTGGCAAATTTGCATATTCGCGCATGTGGGCAGGCTGGCCCACGCCCTTGAGTGGGTTGCGCGAATCATAATAACCATTGGCATTTGGGTCAGACAAGCTGCGCAAATAGGCCACCGGAAACGGCGGTGATTTGACAATTCCGCGCCCGACTTCCCAATTGGCCCCCGAAATCAGCACGCCAAACACATCGGCATACGATTCATTGAGCGCCCCCGGTTGTGATTCATAGACTAAATCGGCGGTCGTGTCAATCACCCCATGCGTAAACTCATGCCCCACCACATCAAGGCCATAGGCCAAGGGGCGAAACATGCGCCCGCCGTCGCCGTAAACCATTTGCTTCATTTCGCCAATCCACGCCGCGTTTTCAGCGTCGTCGGGGTCAGAGCCATAATGCACCGTCGAGACCAGCGGCATGCCTTGCCCATCAATACTGTCGCGCTTGAAATTATTGAAGAAATAATCGTAAACTTTGCCAGCGCCATCGTGGGCGGCTTGGGCAATTGGGTCATTGCTGCGCTCACCTTCGTCAATTAGCAGCCGTCCGGGAATGTCATCCGTGTTACGAGCGGTATAGGTGCGGCGGCGGCGCAGTTGCTCTTTATTTTCGATCACATGCGTGATAGAAGCACGACGCGCATTGACAAAAAACGTCCATTCTGACAAGGGCGACGACGCCAAAATTTTGACCATCCACGTCAAGGTTGGCTTGTCTTTTTCATCCACATACACCACCAATTGGGTGCGATGTGGCAAAACCTGTGCATTTAAACGCGCCAACTCGTCACTTTCCAGCCACAATTCCTTCATTTCCTTAAAGGCAAAGGCTTCGGCATCGGGCTTACTTACTTGGGCCTCGGTGCTGATGGCGATATCGGGGGTAAATTGTCCGTTGACCGCCGTAATTTGATCATCACCGTCAATGTGAACCACCATTTGCCGGCCAAACACTGGCAACCCACGATATTGCTGCGCCATCCGCACATGCGAATAGCCAAGCTGGAAATCTGGCTCAACGCGCAGCACTTTTAGCTCATCGGCGGCGCTGCGCAGGCGAAACAAAGCGCGGTTTTCGTCCATAAATCCTTGGGCGATGGCGATGGGCTTGCCGCGTTCAGTTGCGCTGGGGACATAGGGAATACGACCGGTTGCGGTCTTGGGCATCACAAATTCAGGGATGCCGTTAAACGCATTCCAAGTCGCTTCGAGTGACCCGTTGGCGCGGTTTTGCAACGTTTGCCATGCTTCGCTCGGCATAATTTGGCCGGTCGCTTGGGCAATGGCGGCACGGGTGGCGAATAAGTCGTCATCAACTTCGATGCTGCGAGGGACTGGCGGGGCCGCCGCCATGATGGTGAGAATGCTGCTGACGGTTACAGAAACCACGCCTAGCCCAATTAAAGCGCGGCGCGGTTGGTGATGTCGTAGTCTGCTCATGTTTGATTAAGGTATAAGTAGTTTATCCTATTTTTTGTAAAATGGGTGCGATGTTGGCTGACAAGTATGTGACATGCCATATCACCGCCGTATCGCCTTCGTAGCGCCGCCATCTTGGCGGCTGAGTTATGGGGGCCGTCAAGATGACGGCGCTCCATTGCAGCGCTTCGTATCGCCGCCATCTTGGTGGCTGGGTTGTGGGGGCCGTCAAGATGACGGCGCTCCATTGCAGCGCTTCGTATCGCCGCCATCTTGGCGGCTGGGTTGTGGGGGACGTTAGGATGACGGCGCTCCATTACTTATTTGGCAAATACGCGCCGCGCCGCAAAAAAGGCGACCAACACTAAAGCGCTGCATACCAACGACACCAGCCACAATCGGTCACCGCCAAATAGCGGCAAGGCCACCAGCGAGCCGAAAATACGCCCCACCGCAAACGAAGCCGACACAAACCCCATCATGACGGTGCGGGCTTCGGGCACAATTTCAGATGCAACCGACAGTGATGCTACCAGCGCCAACTCGAAGCAAAAATAGACCGTGAACAACGCCGCCGACATCATCGCCAGCGAGCTGCCGCTGAGCCACCAAAAAATAAACGACAAGACATAGCCAAAAGTTGCCGTCAACACCGTGCGCGATTTGCCCCAGCGGTCGGTGAACATAGCGGCGATGAGTTCGGCTAAGCCGTCGGCGATGCCGATGACAATGGAGGCAAACCCCAATTGTTCGATACTTAGCCCGAAATGGGTTTTGAACCATGTCGGGTAAACCAGATAAGGCACTTGGGCGGCCCCCGCCACCCCGATGCAAAAAATAAACATGGCGATGGCCTTAGGTTGTCGCAGCACCAAGGCCGCGCTGTCGCCCAATGAAATGCCGCGCCCTTGCCCCATTGCCATGTGCGGCAATACATAGCGCCATAATGCGAGCAACCCAATGATGCCCAACACCCCCAAGGCGACAAATGGCGACCACCATGTTACCCGCGAGATAAGAATGCCAAACATGGGCACGCCGATAATCCACGCCAGCGACCACGCCAATTCGCCGATGCCCATTGCCCGCCCGCGCTGTGCATAAGGCACAACATTGCCGATAAAGGCCAAGGCTTGGGTGTCAACCAAAATTTTGGCAATGGCGAAGCATAGAAAAAGCAACGCCACAATGGTTAGCGACGGTGCAACGCTTACCAACAAGCTGCAGACAATAAAAAAGCCGACACCCGCTAACAAGATCGGTCGTTGCCCGATACGATAGGCCACCAAGCCCGCCACTGGCGCGAGCAACCCCGCCAAGCCGGTCATAGCCGCCATCCAACTGGCGGATTCAGGGGGTTGCCCAAATACGGCGGCAATGTCGGTCAGATACGGCAGTTGCGCCCGCAAGCTCGTGTCCATGATAAAGCGGACGAACGTGAGCACCAAAATGGCCTTGGGAATAGAAAAAAACGGGCGAGAAACGCTTTGCGCGGAGGTTTGCATACAGACGCAATCATACCCGTTTGGGCAAGTGGTCTAAAAACAGACGCAGCGCCTTGGGAAAACGCCGTCGCCAATCGGTTTCGTTGTGTCGTCCGGCGCGGTCTTCGACATAGCTGACCGCGCAGCCACGTTCGCGCAAAATGCCGTGCAGACGGCGCGTGTCGGCGATCATGGCCGGGATGCCATCGGCGGTGCGAGCTTTGCCTTCGCGCCAACCCATATCGAGATAAAAACGCGGGTGCGTGGCGGCAAGGGGGATGGCGCTGTGGCGAGCCAGCGTGTCAAGTTGCCCCGCGGCAAACCAGATGGCAGGTGAAAACGCCGCGCAGAACCCGAAAATGTGCGGGCGCGTGAATGTGGCGTAGAGGGCGATCAGCCCACCCAGCGATGAGCCAGCGATGCCGGTGGCCTCGGCTTGTAATTGGGTGCGAAAACTGAGGTCAATGATCGGTTTGACAGTGTGCGTGACAAAATCGAGATAAGCGTCGCCCTTGCCGATCAGCGTGCCGCGTGGGTTGCTACGCGACCAAGGGCTATATTCGCTCATACGGTCGGCCCCGGCGTTAGGGATGGCAACGATGATACATTCGCGTTTGCGGCTGGCGGTGGCAAATCGCTGTGCGGTTTCGTCGGCCCCCCATTCGCCCGCAAATGACAGCGTATCGTCGAACACATTTTGCCCATCTTGCATGTATAGCACGGGGTAACGATGTTTTTTGTAGCGGGGCTGTTCGTGGCTGGGCGGCAAATAAACATAAATATCGCGGGCAGCGAGGTCATTGCCCGCCACATTGCGCAGCACACGCACGTCGCCGGTCACGGTGTGAGGTTTGGTAAATGGGTGTTGTGGGTAGGTTTCCCATGAGTGGCTTGACATAAATAGCATACTTACCTTACGCACAAGGTAAGTATTTCACCACGAAATACACGAAAGACACAAAGAAAAAAAGGCTTTCGGATGCAAATCTTTGCGTTCTTTGTGCACTTTGTGGTAAAAAGTTTGAGCCTTGCGTAACGTCAGTTAGGAAATATAGAAGATACGTATACACGGCTTCGATTAGATTAAGAGTAGAATGACGGCTCCATTTTCAAGACCCAGAATCCATGAACGACGAAATATTGGCAGGAACCCAATCCATACACTACGCCGAATATCGCAATGGTGTGCGCACCGAAATTGCGGCGGGGGTGATCGAAGAATCGTTGGCTTGCATCAGTGTGAACGGGCAAGAGTTGGCGACGATGATGTGCAGTCCCATTCACCTCGACGAGTTGGCGTTGGGTTTTTTGCGGGCCGAGGGCTTTATTGAAGGCATGCACGATGTGCGGCATGTGCATGTCTCAAAGGCAAATTGTGTGGAGGTGTGGCTGAACAAGCCCGTGCAAAAACCCACGCGCAGCATTAAGACGGCGGGCTGCGGGGGCGGTGTCACCTTCGACGATCTGAGCCAGCAGCACACACCATTGCAAACCAACCTCACCATTCGGCCCGATCAAGTGTGTCAGTTGATGCGCCAATTGATGTTGGCGGCGACGATTTACAACCATGTGCGCGGCATTCACACTGCGGCTTTGAGCGACGGGCAAGCATTGGTCTATTTGGCCGAAGATATTGGGCGGCACAACACGATTGATCGTTTGTGGGGCAAGGCCATTCGGGACAATTATTTGCCCACTGATCACATTTTGCTCACGTCGGGGCGCATTAGCAGCGAAATGTTGAGCAAAGCCATGAAGATGGGCGTGCCGGTGGTGGTTTCGCGCACCTCCCCCACCTCGCTTTCGGTGGCGTTGGCAAAAGCGTGGGGATTAACGTTGATAGGCTATTGTCGAGGCAAAGATTTTCGTGTGTATGCCGGTGATGAGCGCGTGCAGGCTTAGTTTTGGGCCGTCAAAATCATGATTGGAATGCGGCGATGACTGGCGCGTTCTTTGTAACGCGGAAACCCGAAATAGACCTTGGTGGCTAATTGCCAAAACCGCTCATATTCATCGCCACTGGCCTCGTGGGCGCGATAGGTTTTAATTTGCCCGTTGATATTGGCGCTGGCCTGTGGGTTGGCGCTAAGATTGAAATACCACGCCGGATAAGCGTATTGCCCCCAATTTGAGGCGATCAGCGCAATTTCGTCTGGGTGATCAGGGTTTTGAATATAGAGCAACGGCACAGTGCGATCCAAGCCGCTTTTTGCGCCTTTGGTTGTCAACATCACCACTGGCAGCCCGCTCAATGCGCCGGTTAGCGTGCGGCTGCCCCCACTGAGTTTCAGAAAAACGCGGTCAACATGATGCAAAATGGGTGCAAACAGCTTGACGCCGATACGTGATGAGCTGATATGGGGGATGAGCCGGTGCAAGATTGGCTGAGATGATGCGGGCATATATCGTATTATAAATCGCTGATGCTTGAGCGATTGAGCTTTAGGATGGACACGGCGAACGCCAATAGGGCAACGGCCCTAAACCGCTGCTGACGAAACAACCCTGAGACGTGATAAAAATAGCGATACACCCACATAATAAACATAGCCCCAGCAAGATCAAGGCCGCGATAAGAAGATAACGACGTGGCGACGCAGACATATCTTAAATTATGGCACACGAACCATTGGCATAAAGGTTCGGCTTGGCACAAATAGCGTCGTTTCAAACACTTCTTGGCGCTGGCGACAGCAGCCCACCGCCACCACCCAATACCGATAATAACCTGCCGGTAGCGAGCCATGCTCGACCCAATCGCGTGAGCGGTTTTCGCTATCTTGGTTGCAAGTGGATGCGTTGCCCAACGTGTCCACTTTTTCAGCCAACGCCAGCATTTCGGGCTGGTTGGGCGGTGTATTGGCGCTGACCGGCAACCGATAAATCTCGTAATGACTGAGCCGATGCTCACGCGATGCGTTCCAATTCAACCACGCATTGACGCTTTGCGGGGTATAAGTCATCGTGCCCGTGTAATTATGCAAGGTCACCAAATTGGCGGTGACGACGGCAAAGCTGGGTGAGGTGGCTTGGTTATTGTGTGGTGGGTCCCAAAAACGCGGGTCACCGATGGCAACGGTGCGGTTTTCATAACTGCCGGGGCCAATCGCCCGCGCCACCAAATGCAGTGTAGCACGATGCCCCGAATTGAGCGCCCCAACATGGCAATGCACAATGCGCGTGAGCGGGTCGAAATCGCAAGCGCCGCTGCCTTGAGGTGAGGTTTTCTCCCATGTTGCCGATACAAACTCAAGCCCGGATGCAAGCGTGTCGCTGATAATGACGCTGGCGACATCGCGTGGGCCGATCACCGTGACCGGAACCGTCATGGTGATGAGATCACATACCTCGACATTTTCAGTTGAGACAAATGATTCGATGGCTAAATCAATTTCGCCAAACTCGGTCAAAACATCTGGCCCAGTATTGGGCGGCGGGCCAGCAGGCGCTGGCGGCTGGTAAGGGCCACTATCTCGCGGGCGCAGGGGGGCGGTTGGGGGAGGGGTGCTGGTTTGTGGCGGCGTGTTGGGTGGTGGAATGGGGGTTGGCGTGTTGGTCGGCGGAAGGGGGGGTGGTGTGTTGGTCGGCGGAATGGGGGTTGGTGTGTGGGTCGGCGGAATGGGCGTTGGCGTATCAGTCGGCGGAAT
>JAHBAL020000504.1 GCA_018500105.2 Anaerolineae bacterium | reverse complement strand
TAGTGCGACAACGCGCCCCCCGCGCAGGCCACCCCATGCCTCGCCGGGCCCCCGCCGGTGGGAAAGGAACCGCCCCCCCCCCCAAACCAGAGCCCCCCCCACCCGCCAGCACGGCAACGCCAACCAAAACCGCGACGCCGACCAATACCCCATTGCCCGTCGCTACCGCTACCCAAACGCCCACCCCAAGCGCAACAGCGACAATTTCGCCCAACGCCACCAACACATTCACACCCACCCCAACCAGCACACGAACCCCAACCGCCACCGCAACCCATACGCCGACGCCGACCTCCACCGCCACGCCTGCGCCGCAAATTTGCCCAGCCAACCTTATCCCCAGCAATGCCGGTTTTGAAGCCGCGCCCGATTTGGTGGATTGGGAAAGTGCCAACAATGCGGCGATTACCAACGACGCGGTGCAGGGCAGCAAAGCTGTTCGCATCGGCACAGCATCGGGCGGGTTGGGGCGCTTTGTGCCGGTCACAGCAGGCCAGCATTACACACTCAAGCTGTGGAGCAAATCAACCGCGCCAGCCTTTACCAGCTCGATTGGCATGACCTTCTTCGACGCCAGCAAGAGCAATGTGTTGGGTAATGCTGCCTCGACCCAAGTATTGAGTTTGGCTTACAACTTGTATACGCTCGAAACCACCGCGCCAGCGGGTGCGGCCTATGCGGTTATTTGGGGTTGGAAAGACGGCGCGAGCGGGCATCTTTATATAGATGATGTGTGTTTGACTTCGCCATAACATCGCTTCTCCAAGTCAAAAACAGGTTATCACAACGTCTCAATCAAAGTAGACGAGGTTGTAGGGGTAAGGCATTCGCCTATCCGATGCGCAAGCCAAGTAACGCCACAACAAGGTAGGGCAAGGCATTTGCTGGCTTTAACGAGTTGACGATTTGTGAAATGCAAATGCCTTGCCCCTACATCAAAATTCCTTCTTGATCGTGAGGTTGGTATTGCTTGTGGCACATCTCGGCGAGATGCGCCTATTCGACTATGTGTTCATCCGGCTTAGAGAGTTGTTTGGGTGCGACTTTTGCCCCAAGACCATCTTTAAAACTGTCGCTATAGTGCTACTGATAATCATACTGGCGGGCTTGCACGCCTTAGATATTTTTGTGTTTCCAATGAAAAGACCTCATAAAATTCGTTTTCCATTAGCTTTGGCTTTGATTTTTACTGCATTCTTAGGAGTGCTGTATGCGCCAGCGGGGCTGCACGCCAGTTGTGCGGCCCCGGCCAACCCGATCGAAGCCGAAAATTGTTTGACCGGTTCGAGCGGCTGGCTCATGAATTTGAGCACCATGAATCCGGCTGACGACCTCAACGGGCAAATCAAAGGCTACGCCTCGGCCACCAGTGTCAACAAAGGCAGCAGCATCAATTTTCATGTCAGCGTCAATCCTGCGCAAAATTACAGCATCGAAATTTATCGGCTGGGCTGGTATGGCGGCGCGGGCGGGCGCTTGGTGAAAACCATCCCCGGCAAAGGCGGCACAAAGCAAACCGATTGCCCCGCCGATGCCACCACTGGCATGGTGGCGTGTAATTGGGCCGTAGGCCACACTTTGGCCGTGCCGACCTCATGGGTGACGGGTGTGTATGTCGCCATGCTGGTGCGGGCCGATGGCTATCGCAGCCAAATTGTATTTATTGTGCGCGATGATAGCCGCGTCGCCAACTTCATTTTCCAGCACCCCGTCACCACCAATGCGGCCTACAACAATTATCCGGCTGGCACAAACCATTCGCGCAGCTTGTATCATTTCAACAGCTGCGAAACCGTCGCGTGTAGCGAAATTCCGGCCTTGGTAGGCACTGGCTCCAAACGCGCCGTCAAAGTATCGCTCGACCGACCGGGTGGGGTGGAATTGTCAAGCTATCGCTTGGGCTATGAATATTATTTGCTGCAATGGCTAGAAAAGGAAAATTATGACGTGCAATATGTGACCGATATTGATGTGCATAATAACGCCGGCATGTTGCTGGGCCGCAAAGGCGCGATTTCGGCAGGCCACGACGAATATTGGACCAAAGAAATGCGCGACGCCTGGGAAGCCGCCCGCAATGCTGGCACAAATTTGGCCTTTATCGGGGCCAATATCGCCTATTGGCAAATTCGGCTTGAAAACAGCAGTAGCGGCGCGACCAACCGCGTGGTGGTAGGCTATAAAGATATCGGCAATTTCGAGACCAATCCAATCAGCAATCGCAGCGCCACCGACCCATATACGGTGGGTGAAGTGCCCTATAACCGCCATATTGACCCGTTGGCGCTCACTGACCCAACCCGCAACACCACCACATTCCGCAACCTCGCCACGCCGCGCCCAGAACAAACCTTGATCGGCATTCAATATAACGGCTATGTTGCCAATGATGCGGCGTGGTTTCAAACGTATGTGGCACAGAATACATCGCACTGGGCCTACAACGGCACAGGGCTTAGCAATGGCAGCAGCGTGGCGAGTTTGGTTGGCTACGAAGTAGATAGGCTTTATGCTGCCTCGATTTACCCGCACCCCATCAGCACCACCTATACCACGCTGGCCCAATCGCCATTTGTCAATACCAACACGGCCAATGGCAGCCTTGCCAACAGCACGCCCAACGATGTGCAACAAGCCTCGATTTACCGCGCCCCCAGCAATGCGTGGGTGTTCGCGGCGGGCACGCTCAACTGGTCGTATGGCCTTGCCCGCACGGGCTATATCAATGCTGGTATTCAGCAAATGACGCGCAATATTTTCAACCAGTTTTTGCTTCCGGCCAATGGCGGCACGGCTACCCCGACACCAACACCGACTAACACGGGCGTGGTTCCTGCCACACCCACCGCTACCGCGACGCCAATCGTAGCTGCCACCCATACCCCCACCTTTACCCC
>JAHBAL020000498.1 GCA_018500105.2 Anaerolineae bacterium | reverse complement strand
AGATGTGTATAAGAGACAGAAGCAGCACATTGCCAACATCGAAGCCGAACTTGCCAACACTCGCCGCGAGTTAAACGCAGCCAAAGACACCTTGCGCAAACTAGAGCAAATTATTGGCAAAAGCGACCTCGCCTCTACGTCGGGCGAGGTCGCTGTGCCGCGCCCCGCGTCGCGCATTATCGAACCCATTCCGCCCAACACCGCGGGCGATGCCGCCCCAACGCCCCGCCCGCCAGCGGCGAAACGTCGTTGCCGCCTGCCGCGCAGCGGGTGCGCAATCTCACCGACAAATTGCTCAAGCGTTTCGGGATTGATGAAAATGCGTAAACGAAATTAACCACTCACAAAGAGCACAAGGGTCACAACGTTTTTTTCTTATTCAGCCAAATTCGCCCACTCAGTCAGCAATTGTTCAAGCTGTGTTTGTGTTTCAGCGTAACTGTTACTCAGCGACACCACTTCGGCAGATGACACATTGCCCTCATCGCCGCCCAGTTTCGCCGAAATCTCGCGCAATTTGGCTTCGGTGCTGGCAATTTTTTGCTCGATCTCGGCAAGTTGTTTGGCGCGACGTTGCGCCTCATTTTTGCTCACGCTGCTGGTTTTGGGGGATGGGGCCGAGGCGGGCGCGATTTTCGGCGAAGCCGTTTGTATTGGGACGGGCACAGGCTCAGTTTTTTGCCGCTCGCGCCACGCCACAAAATCGGCATAACTGCTGCGATAAATTTGCAACCGCCCGTCCCGAAGCTCCCAAATCTGATCAGCCAGCGCGTTAATGAGATAACGGTCGTGCGAGACCAGCAAAATCGTGCCATCGAACGAGGTCAGCGCCGCCTGCAACACCTCTTGCGCCCAAATGTCTAAGTGATTGGTCGGCTCGTCGAGCACCAAACAATTGGCCCCGCGCAGGCTCAATATTGCCAAAGCCAGCCGCGCTTTTTCGCCACCGCTCAGCCCGCTGATGTGCTTATAAATATCCTCGCCGCGAAAAAGATATTGCGCCAAATAATGCCGCGCCCGTTCGTCACTCATACTCGGCCAATGGCGCAACAATTCGTCGAGGACGCGCTGGCGGGTGTCGAGTTCGTCGTGGGCTTGGGCAAAATAGCCCACCCGCACGCTCGCGCCCAATTCAATTTGCCCGCGCAGGGGCGGCACATCGCCCAAAATACTGCGCACAAGTGTGGTTTTGCCCGACCCATTTGGCCCAATCAGCGCCACCCGTGCCCCGCGCATCAACTGCAAGGCCGCGCAGGCAAACAAGCGCGTCGGCTCGGCTTGCCCATGCCGCGCCGCATAGCCAATGTGCAAATCGCTTGTTTTTAGCACCTGTTCGCTACCGCGATTGTTGGGCGAGAGCGTCATATTGATCACATCGGGCGGGGCCGGACGCCGCAGCGCTCGCACACGCGCCGCCGCTTCTTCGTAGCCCCAAGGCCGCGTGCTGCCTTCCAACTGTTCGGCCAATTGCATCCATTGCTGCGATTCCGCCGACATCACGCCCAATTGTTCGAGCACCAGCACATCGCGGGTGAGGCGTTTGAGTTTGCCTTTCACCCACGTCACCGACTTGTCGCCATTTTGGCCCTTCAAAAAATCGAGATCGCGCTTGATCGTCGCCAATTCATGGTCGAGCCGCTCTTTTTGCTGGTCAAATAAAAACACCTCGCGTTCAAAACGCTGTTGGCGCTGTACAACATAATCGCTGTAATTGCCACGATATTGGGTCATCGTCACCCGCCCATGCGTCGGGCGGGCCATCTCCCAAATGCTGGTCACCACGCGATCCAAAAAATAGCGGTCGTGGCTGCTGATGATAAATGCGCCGCGCCACGCTTTCAACATGCCTTCCAACCACTCAATCGCCTGAATATCTAAGTGGTTGGTCGGTTCATCTAAAATCAGCACATCGGGTTGTTCGAGCAAGAGTTTGGCGAGCAAAGCCCGCGTTTTTTGCCCGCCGCTCAGGTGGCTGGTGCGCGTTTGCCATGCTGCCTCGGCAAAACCTAGCCCCGCCAGCGCCCGCTGAATACGCGGCTCAATATCATAGCCGCCCAGCCGCGTCCATTCTTCTTGCAAATGCCCATATTCGTCCAACAGCGCGTCATTGGTGGCAGGGTCGCTTTCAAATATCTGCTCAATCTCACGCAAGCGGCGCTCGATGGCAAAAACATGCGCGAATGCGGCCTGCATTTCATCAAACAATGTGTTGTTGGTGGCGGCAAACGCCTCGACCGCCTCTTGGTGCAAATAACCGATGCGGCGGCCTTGGGCCAATTGCACGTGCCCAGCCGTCGGGCGCTCGACGCCAGCCATCACGCGCAGCAGGGTGGTTTTGCCGATGCCGTTTGCGCCAATCAGCCCAATTTTGGCCTCGTGCGGCACAGCCACGCTCAGCCCATCAAACACGTCGGTCGAGCCAAGCGATTGGCTCAGGTTGGTTGCGGTTAACAATGACAAGATAACGTCCTAATTTTGCAATACCAGCTCAGAAATTGTGGTATATTTTCATCATACACGAAAACGTGTGACGCAACAAAAATGCGGGCGTAGCTCAGGGGTAGAGCATCTGCTTCCCAAGCAGAGGGCCGTGGGTTCAAATCCCATCACCCGCTTAAAACGACGAGGCTGGAAATCCGGTCTCGTCGTTTGCGTTTTCATTTTATATTTGAAAAAATGAATTTTTGGCATACTTCCAAGTCACACTGAATTTGCTCAAGGCTCATGGCTTATAGCTCACGGCTTTCCAACCCCTCTTTGTTAAGGTTATATAATCGTGCCCCGTTATGAGCAGTTTCATGAATAGCAACCAGCTCTTCTTCACCTCAGAATCGGTGACAGAAGGGCATCCAGACAAGATGTGCGACCAAATCTCTGATGCGGTGTTGGACGCATGTTTGGAACAAGACCCCATGAGCCGTGTGGCCTGCGAAACCGCCACCAAAACCGGCTTTGTGATGTGCTTTGGCGAAATTACGACCAAGGCGTTTGTCAATTTTGAAGTATTGGTGCGCCAAGTTGTGAATGACATCGGCTTCGATCATTCCGACAAGGGCTTCGACGGCCACACCTGTGGCGTGCTCGTGGCCTTGGCGAGCCAGTCGCCCGATATTGCGATGGGCGTTGACGCTGCCGCCGAAGTGCGCGGCAATAGCAAGGCCGACGAAGAGGCTCAAATTGCCAAAGTTGGCGCGGGTGATCAAGGTATGATGTTCGGGTTCGCCTGCAACGAAACCCCCGAAATGATGCCGATGCCGATTGCCTTGGCCCACCGTTTGGCCCGCCGCCTCAGCGAAGTGCGCAAAGATGGCACATTGCCTTGGCTGCGCCCTGATGGCAAGACCCAAGTAACGGTTGAATATTCAAAGGGCAAGCCAGTGCGCATTGACACCGTGTTGATCTCGACCCAACACGCACCTGAAGTAACCCAAGAGCAAATCAACCAAGCCTTGACCGACGTGGTGATTATGCCGACCTTGCCAGCCGAATTTGTTGACAGCGCGATCAAGATTTATACCAATCCAACTGGGCGCTTCGTTGTAGGCGGGCCGATGGGTGACGCTGGTTTGACGGGGCGCAAGATCATCGTTGACACCTACGGCGGCATGGGCCGTCACGGCGGTGGCGCATTTAGCGGCAAAGACCCCACAAAGGTGGATCGTTCAGCGGCTTATGCGTGTCGCTGGGTCGCCAAGAACGTGGTGGCGGCTGGTTTGGCTGATCGCTGCGAAGTGCAAGTATCGTATGCCATCGGTATGGCGCAACCGCTTTCGGTCAACGTTGAGACCTTCGAGACTGGCAAAGTCAGCGACGAGCAAATCAACAAGGCCATCCGCGAGGTTTTCGACCTGCGCCCGGGTGCGATCATCCGCGACCTCAAGTTGCGCCGCCCTATTTACCGCAAGACGGCGGCGTATGGGCACTTTGGCCGCAACGACATTGACGCGCCGTGGGAAAACACCGACCGCGCTGACGCTTTGCGCAAGGCTGCACTGAGCTAATGAAACAAAAACGCCGATCTTTATGATCGGCGTTTTTTTTATTGCAAATTTAGGCGTAGAATTGGCGAAAATAGCATATTCTTTGCTAAAATCTACATTATGTCTACGCCTAACTATCACGACAGCTATTTCCGAGAATGGATTAACGAACCCGGCGTGTTGGCAGATTATTTGCAGCATTACTTGCCGCCGCAGGTCGTTGCACAAGTCGTGCCAGATTCGGCTCAAATTGTGCCGGGTAGTTTTGTTGATGAACAGTTGCGTGGGCAAATGACTGATTTGCTTTGCACCGTTAAGCTACGTGAAACATCAACCGATGATCAAGGCCCCCCCAATGTGTTTGTGTATTGTTTGATCGAGCATAAAAGCTATCCCGATGTTTGGGTGTCATTTCAATTATTGCGTTACATGGTGCAAATTTGGCAACAGCAAGTGCGCGACAAAGCAACCCATCTCACCCCGATTGTGCCGATGGTGCTCTATCACGGGGAACAAGCGTGGCGTGTGCCGGTTCAATTTGGGGCATTATTTGGTCATTTGGGCACAAATATTGGGTTTGTGCCTCAGTTTGACTATTGGTTAACCGATTTATCCGCACTTAGCGAAGACCAAATACATGGCAATATTATTACCCGCGTTGGATTGCTGGGGATGAAATTTAGCCGCAATGCCGACTTGAGCGCGGCTTTAGTGCGCATTGTTGGTTTGCTACGCGGCATCAAAGATCGCAAACTTGCGCATAGCCAAATGCTACGGCTGCTAAAATATGTGTTGTGGCTAAGCAACAATTTGCAACAAGCCGATGTGCAAGCCGCCATCGCGGCAGGCACATCTGACCCCAACGAGCAGGAGGCAATTATGAGTAATTTTGCAATAGAGTTGATTGAAATTGGGGAAAAGCGTGGCATTCGCATCGGCGAGCAACGCGGTATTCAGATCGGCGAGCAACTTGGCATCCAAGCTACCATTGCCCGGCTGATTGAGCGAAAATTGGGGCCATTGCAGGTTGCCGAGCGTGAGCGAATTGCCCAATTGAGCGAAGAAAACCAGTTGTCGCTGGCCGACGCGCTGGTGGATGGCTTGATGGTGACCTACAACGATCTTGTCAAGCGGCTGGCTTTGTTGAACGCCAGCTAATACCAACCGCATGCTCAAGATGGACTTTAATTACATATATTTTGCGCGTCATTCCGACGAGGAACGAGGAGGAATCTTTGCGTAAACTTAATCATCGTGCTGATTTTCCGCAAAGACCCCTCGCTGCGCGTC
>JAHBAL020000174.1 GCA_018500105.2 Anaerolineae bacterium | reverse complement strand
AGATGTGTATAAGAGACAGACGCCATTGCCCGGCAACACTGCTACCCCCACCCCTACCGCCACGCCAGCATCAAATTTGCCTCAAATTACCATCATCGTCAACGCCGCGCCTTACAGCATCCAAAACTTCTCGTTCAACAGCAATATCGTCGGATTAACCTCGTTTGCGCTCGACAACATGGTCCCCGATGATAACGACGGCGTGCCCATGAGCCGCACCATGACGGTCAACCCCGGCAATTACTACATATCTCAACTCGTACCTGCCACATGGCAATTGGGCGAAATCAATTGCACCACGACCGGCAGCGCCACCGCCACAACCAACCTCAACACATCCACCGCCAGTATGTCGGTGCAAAATAACAGCAGCGTCACTTGCACCTTCAATAATTGGCGCGACGGCAACATTTACACCTCGGTTTTCCGCGACAGCAACGCCAACGGCATCCTCGATGCGAACGAGAATATGCTCAAAAATTGGAGCATTCGGCTATATGAAGTCACTGGGCCAAGCACGCGCATTTTGCGCGATACCCGCACCACCAACAATTCAGGCCAAGCCAATTTCAACAATTGGCCGTCGAATCGCACCTATCAGGTGTGCCAAGTGATGCAATCGGGCTGGACCAACACCGTGCCCACCGGCGTAGTCAATAACGAGGTGTGTTACACCCTCACGCTTGCACCGGGAACGAGTGTTAATCGCGCCTTTGGCAATCGCCCGACCGTGCTTAATCGGCTCTCATCCTTTAATATTGACTGGATGAGCAACGCCGAGCCAGCGACAACACAACCCAGCAGCGAGGCCGCTTTGGTCGAGGTTGCCGACTTGTCGCCGCCGGTCAGTTATTTGGCTTATGCGCGTTTGCCAGTGCCGTTCGATACGGCGGGGGATAACGGGCATATTTACGCCGACCAACCCGATCAGTTTGAGAAGCATGTTTATTTGCCAATGGCGCGGGCAATGCGGGTAGTGAGCCGAAAATAGTGGCGGTGCGGTGTTATTTTGGCGGCGGCATCATGATGTGCCGCTGCCCGAAATGACACCAACCTATATTTTCGTCCAAACACCAAGCTTTACACAAGCTGCTTCAAAAATTGCGTCGAGCGCAATTTACGTTCGAGCACAAAAACCAGCACCGAACGCAAGGCGCGTTCGGCCTGAAAATGCACATCGGCAGGAATGGGCAGAGCAGCCAGCGCCTCGAACGGCTGACTAAGCATAGCCCGCAGCAAATTGAGTGTTTGCGGCATCAGCGCCACCCCATCGCGGGCAAACTTGGCGGCATCGGGCGACAAAACGCCGCCGCTATAGGCCGAGAAAATAATGGACTTGTTGTCGTTGTTGGCGACCTCAATCGGGGCGCTGGTTTTGGCGCAGCGATACAGTTGCGGGCGATAGCCGCTCAGCGTGAGCAGACGCATCTCAACATATCGCGCAACCAAAAGCGGGTCGGGCGCGGTGCATAGCCATTCGAGCGCGTGGGCCAGCAATTCATACAATTCCGATTCGTCGGTTTCTTCTTGGGCAAAGCCATCGGCCAATTCACATACATAATGCGCCAGCGTGGCGCGTTGCACATCTTCGCGCAGCCGCACATACGGCTCGATCGTGTCGGCCTGCGAGGCCACATCGAACGTGTGACCTTGGGCCAACACAAATTGCACCCGCGTAAATAGCTCGACATGTCCCGTCTTGCGGCTGGTCAGCTTGCGCACGCCCTTCGCCATCACTTTCATCTTGCCCCGCGCTGGGGTCAAAATCGTGAGCAAACGATCGGCCTCGCCCATATCAACGCGACGCAAAATAATGGCTTGGGTAGAATAAACGCGAGAACGAGACATAATGAAATGATGAATGATGAATGATGAATGATGAATGATGAGTTATGAATTATGACAGCTAACCATTAACCATTCATCACTCATCACTCATAATTCATAATTACTGTTATACTGTTTTGATCAGCAGGCAATTATGAATTATCCGCGCAATCATTCTAAATATTTTAATACCATCGTCATCGGGGTAGGCGGCATGGGCAGCGCCACATGCTACGCGCTCGCCAAGCGGGGCAAGCGTGTGCTGGGGCTAGAGGCGCTCGACATCCCCCACACCAGCGGCTCATCGCACGGGCACACGCGCATCATTCGCATGGCCTATTATGAGCATCCATCGTATGTGATGTTGCTCAAGCGTTCGTATGAACTGTGGCATGAGATCGAAAACCGCGCAGACGAAAAATTGTTGCACTACACTGGCAGCATAGACGCCGGCCCCGCCGATAGCGCCGTGTTTAGCGGGGCCTTCCAAAGCGCCACCCAATATGAGCTTGAGCATGAAGTGTTGACCGGCAGCGAAATGACGCAGCGTTTTCCGGGCTATCGCTTCCCGCACGATATGTTGGCGTTGTATCAGCCACAAGGCGGTTTTTTGGTTCCAGAGCGTTGTGGCATTTGCTATGTCAATGCGGCAATGGACATGGGCGCTGAGATTCACGGGCGCGAGCGGGTGCTGGACTATGCGCCAACCTCAAGCGGCGGGGTGCGGGTGCGCACCACCCGCGACGAATATTTTGCCGACAGCGTGGTCATTACGGCGGGCGCATGGGATGCCGGTTTGATGCCATTTTTGAAGCCTTTGGCCGTGCCTGAACGTCAGGTTTTGGCGTGGTTCCGCCCGTCACGTCCCGAACATTTCCAGCCAAGCAATTTCCCCGTGTTTAACTGCATTTTGCCCGAAGGCCGTTATTATGGCTTCCCGCAGCATGGCATTCCGGGCTTCAAGATCGGCAAATATCATCATTTCCAAGAGACTGGCGACCCTAACAACTTGATGCGCGGCAATAACGAGCCGCGCCCCGACGACGAGCAGGTGCTACGCGACTTTACGTCGCGCTATTTCCCCGATGCCGCAGGCCCCACCATGACGTTGGCGGCGTGTATGTTTACCAACACCCCCGATGGGCATTTTATTATTGACCAACACCCGACCATGCCACAAATTTCATATGCCTCGCCGTGTTCGGGGCATGGCTTCAAATTTGCCAGCGTGCTGGGCGAAATTATGGCTGAATTGGCCGATTTGGGAGAAACCCGCTGGGACATCAGCCTGTTCCGCGCCGACCGCTTCGGCGTGCCGACCTCGGCCTTGTTCCGCAACAAAGGCGCTGCGCCGCGCGTGGCGATCACCGGGCATCATGATCCTTTTGGTCACAAAGGGCCGAGCAAGGGCAATGGTAGGGGGAATCATGGGGCGCACAACGGCAGCAGCGCCAATGGGCATCACACCATGCAAGACACACGCAGCCCGCATTATTGGCAACGTGATGCGGTGACGACTTTTTGGTAGATTAAAGAGGTCACTATCTATAGCTTGAGAGGCATATAGATAGTGACCTCTTTATTTTAAAGAGACGGCGGCGGGCCTGCCAAACGAATGCCATACATACCGGCCGTTTGCACGATCTTTTCGAAATCTGGCGGGCCGGATGGCGGGGGAGGGGGTGTATTTGCAAGGGCGGGTTGGCTTAACCTTAGAAAAAAATCTTCGACACCGCCGG
>JAHBAL020000524.1 GCA_018500105.2 Anaerolineae bacterium | reverse complement strand
AGATGTGTATAAGAGACAGCGGCTACACCATGCCACTCAGCCATGCAGTCGGGTGGGTGTTGGGGTGAGGGGTCAGAGGGCAGGTATCAAAGTGTCAGGGTGTCAAAGTGTCAGAACACCTTGTCACCTTGTCATCCCCCCACCCTGTCACCCACTCATCCTATCAACCCGTCCAACATGGCGTTATGCGCCTCGTCAATCGCCATGCGGGCGGGGTCGGCGCGAAACCAAGCGATGCTTCGGCGCACGCCCTCGGCCCATGTCACATTGCACGAGAAATCGGGCACAAAACGCTTAATCTTGCGATTGTCAAACACCACGCTGTGCACCTTATCGCCCAACAAACTGCCCTCAAGGTCGGGATTTTTCGCCACCAGCCAATCGCTGGCAATATGCCGAATCTTCGGCTCGACGCCCAAGGCATGGGCCGCCTCGGTGTAAATTTGATCCCATGTCAACACTTCGTCACTGGTGATATGAAATGCCTGCCCCGCCAACTGCTCGCGGCCCAATAAACCAAGCAAGCCTTTGGCAAAATCGCCATTCCACGTCACCGTCCACAGCGATGTGCCATCGCCCGGCACAATCACCGGCTGTCCACGCAACATGCGATCCATCATCGTCCATGGCTTTTGCCAACTGCCCATAATCAGCGGAATTTGCGACAAACCATAGGTGAGCGAAGGCCGCACAATTGTGACGGGAAAACCGGTTTCGCGGAACGCCTGCATCAGACGCGCCTCGCAGTCAATTTTGTCACGGCTATACTGCCAGCGCGGGTTGACCAATGGCGTATCTTCGGTGACTAAATAATGGGCCGGTGGCTTTTGATACGCGCTGGCCGAGCTGATGAAGACAAACTGGCGCGTATTGTGCGCAAACACCGCCAAATCTTGCTCGATATGCTGCGCCGTAAACGCCACCCAATCCACCACCGCATCAAATTGATGCCCAGCCAATAGCTGACGCACCCCGTCGGGGTCATTGCGAATATCGCCGATGAGTTGGGTTGCGCCCGCTGGCACATCAAAATTGTGCGAACGTGCGCGGTTGAGGATGAACAACGACATGCCGCGCTCGACCGCCAATTGTGAGCAAGCCGAGCTGATGATGCCAGTACCGCCAATAAAAAGAATTTTCATGGTTAAAATCAGGGTAACCTTAAGTATAGCAACATGAGCAATCAACCCAAATCTACCGCCTCGCCTGCCATTGATGACTACTCGTTTAATCTCGGTGTCATCGCCGCCTTTGCCGAAATGGTGGGCGTGGGCGCAAAAAAATTGGCGCTCAGCCACCCACTCAGCCCCGCCGAAGCCGACGCGCTTTGGGCCGAGGCCGTCGCCATTGCCCAGCGCAACGGGGCGCAATTGTTCCGCGAACCCGACTTGATCGTCACCGATTTGTTCCCCGCCGAAGTTGCGTTGGGCAAGCACGTGTTGCTCATTTACACCGACGACACCTTGGCAACCTATATTGCGCTCAAACAGCACAAGGCCGACTTGGTCGCCAGCGGCGCGTATCACGGCGCAGCGCGGCGCGAGGTCGCCATGCGGTTTGGGCGGCTGCTGTCCTATCCCGAAGCCAAAATCGAAGCGCGGTTGCAATCGGCTTAACATACAACCCGTGTCGCATCGGGTCACATCCAAATCTCCATCACTTTTCCATAAGTCTCTTGTAAGCTGATTGCATAACCCTAAAACAGAAACAGGAGATTTATGAATCAGACAAACATTCAAACCAAAACGAGCGACCGCACCAAAATTAACTGGATTTTAGACATTGTGATTTTTCTGGCATTCTTGGTTGCTGGCGAGCCGCAATTTACTGGGCTGGCCATCCACGAATGGCTGGGATTGGCATTTGGCGCGGGCATCCTCACCCACATCATTCTGCATGTTGATTGGGTCATCGCAATCACCAAACGCATTTTTAGCGCACTGCCAAACGCTACCCGTATCAATTATGTGCTAAATCTTGCCCTGTTCATTGATATTGTTGCCATCATCGTCAGCGGCATCGCCATTTCGCGCGTAGCATTGCCAGTTGTCGGCATTTCTGCATTCGGTGGGCCTAGCATGAGTGGGCTACATCACATCTCGGCTGATCTATTTACGCCACTGGTGGGCTTGCACATCGCCATGCACATTTCATGGATCGTGGCAACGTTTAAGCGCTACATCATGCCATCGCCCACTGTCGTAGCACGCCCCCGCATTTCTCAATAAAACAACCATAAATTAAAACATTAAGAGCGTGTAACATGAAAAGCACATTTCTTCCAACCTTTCACTTTAACTGGCGCGTCGGCGCATTGATTGCAATTGCTTTGTTGCTCACCAGCCTGATCGCATTCACCACGCGCAACAATCGCAGCACCAGCACAACCACACGTGTCGCCCCGACCCAACAACGACAAGAGGGACATCATCACTACAGCAATAGCGTCAACTTGGGCGCAATCGGTGGCGTGGCTGGCACACTGGCAGTCGTCGGCGCAATTAATACCCCATTTGCAATTGCCTATGCAGTGCGCAGCAACAAGCGCAAATCGGCGCGTGCATAAACTGGCAAAATAATAAAGCGGGGCGTGGAATTTATCCACGCCCCGCTTTATTATTTTGCCAGTTTATTAGGCTGTTCAAAATTTTGCCTGAACATGAGTCAAAACCTGAGCATAATACCAATCGCTTAATCAAAGGGGACGTGGTTGTAGGGATAAGAATTCGCCAAGGCATCGCCCCCAAGCGTAAATCGCTCAATGGGTGACGGCGAATGCCTACCCGATGCGCGAGCCAAATTAACGCTACCGCAAGGTGGGGCAAGGCATTTGCTGGCTTTAACGGGTTGACGATGTGTAAAATGCAAATGCCTTGCCCCTACATCAAAATTCCTTCTTGATCGTGAGGTTGGTAGTAGGCTAATTCTTGAGGTCTAGCGACTTTTGAACAACCATACGATCACGCCACAAAGAACACAAGGCTGTTTAGCCAAAATAAATACCAGAATCGTCTTGTAAAACGCCCTCCGATTTCCGCCAATTTCGCGTCTCCGCGATCCAAATTCTGTGATCGCGGAGACGCGGAATTGGTAAAGAATCGGAGAATTATTTTTTCTGAATGGCCCAAAACGTATTATGGGGCGCGGGCATCAACCATCACTTCTACCTTGCTGCCATCCTCAAGTTTGCCCCTGAAGGTCCAGACAGGAATAAGTGTTTGGTCGGTCACCACGCCAGAGCCAATATTAAGGGCTGTATTTGACATGGCTACCAGCCCATTTGCCTGCCTTAACCAGCTTGTAGCAGTGCGGCTGCTAGATTGATTCGGATTGAACATACGATCAACATAAGCCAATGCAGGGTTTGAGGCCAGGGTATTGACCATGTTTTGACTTTGCTTCAGGTTGGCTTGTGCGAGAGGGATCCCCATATTAAATTGCGCAGGCAAAAGGCCATAACTCACCTCAACCTGCGACGCGGTGAACGTTTGCGGTTTGGGTTCACGAAAGGCCATTGGCTGTGCAAACACCTTGATATTGACGAGATCGCTGGGCTGGGTAGCGGTTGCTGCGGCTGGATCAAAATTACGATTAATATCCTCGAGAATGCGCATTCCGCCCGCCGTTTGGCGGGTCAGCACCCCCTGAATTAACCCTTGGGTGTTGGCTGGCCCCAAATATGAACGCCACATATCATCTTGCCGGATGGGTGCGGGCGGCAAAGGCTGCAATGACAAATATAGGCTCGAGCGCATCATAAAACGGTCGCCAGCGCGTGTTTGCAGGTATGCAACGGTCAAATTGTCAACCGTCGTTGTCATCAATTTACCGATCCACCAATCTAGTTGGGCTTCAGGGTCAACCAATTCGTAACGATCAACCTCAATGTTATAGGGGGTTGGATAAGGCATATTGCCAGTTGGATCTGGGCTGACCACTTTAAATTTGCCCCAAACACGTAGCCGCTTCAAGTGCAATTTTTCAAGCCCTTTGTCATCTTTAAATATCAAGCCTACTGGATAGCTCGGCGCGGGCGCTAGCTTAGAAATATCATCTTTGCCAATAATGAAGACGGTATTGACCGTGCGTTTCTTGCCGTCATAACTAATCGTGACATTCATATTGGCTTGCCCCTCAAGCCCCTCAATCACATCCCCATTTTGATCTGTCTCTTATACACATCT
>JAHBAL020000030.1 GCA_018500105.2 Anaerolineae bacterium | reverse complement strand
GGTCTTGAAAGACAGCTTGCACTTCTTTGCGAAATTCCGTGCGTTCGGCCCAGCTTAGTTTGGGGATATCTTTGCCCTGATAAACACTTTTGCCTTCGGTCGGCTCGATAAAACCCAGCAACAGCATCGCCAGCCTCGTTTTGCCAGAGCCAGATTCGCCCGCCACCGTCATAATAGTGGGTTTGTCAGCATCAAGCGTTAACGACAAATTATCCAATGCCACCGTGCTGGCACGAGCAATTAAGCCTTTAGAATAAATTTTGCTGACGTTTCGGAGTTCAATTAGTGGGGCCATACTTTAATAATTATGAATGATGAGTTATGAATTATGAATTTTTGCATTCATAATTCATAACTCATCATTCATAAATCGTTATTTATTAACAAGGTGACAAGCGACGAAGCGATTGGGGCCTTTGAGTTCAAGCGGCGGCACGCTGGCTTTGCACGCATCTTGGGCCAATGGGCAACGCGGGTGAAATGAACAGCCGGGCGGCAAGCGTAGCAACGCCGGCGCAAGACCCGGGATGCCGTGAAAAACCCCGCGCTGGTGCAAATTCGGCAAGCTCTTGATCAGCGCCACTGCATACGGATGCAGCGGGTTGGTGAACATGTCTTGCACGGTGCTCAATTCCATCAAGCGACCGGTATACATCACCGCCACTTTATCCACAAATTGTGCCATCAAACCCATATCATGGCCAATGAGAATAATTGCCGCGCCAAGTTCTTTTTGCACGCTGTCGAGCGTCTGCATTACTTGACGCTGGGTCACCACATCGAGGGCGCTGGTTGGCTCATCGGCAATGATCACTTTTGGCTTAAGCAAAATACCAATGGCAATACACACGCGCTGTTTCATGCCGCCACTCAGCTCATGCGGATACATTTTTGCCACACTCGGCTTTAAACCCACCGAAACCAATGCGCTATCAATGCGTTCGGCAATCTGCGTTGCGCTAAATTGGGCCTTGTGTGCCTTCATTGCGTCGCCCATTTGCGCCCCAATCCGCATGACCGGATTGAGCGAGTTCATCGCGCCTTGGGGAATGTAGCTAATGCGGCTCAGCCGCGCCTCGCGCATCTCTTCGTCGGTCAGTTTGGTTAAATCAACGCCATCAACGACTACGTTGCCGCCTTCGATGCGGCCCGGCGGTTTGATCATGCGCATCATCGCCAGCGCCATTGTGCTCTTGCCCGAGCCAGACTCGCCGACCAAGCCCAATTTTTCACCCGGCAGCAAATTTAAATTCACACCATCCAGCGCCCGCACCCGGCCGCCTTCTGTGTAATAAGTCACTTGCAGATTTGATACTTGAAGAACAGGTTGCATCTTTGTGAATTATGAATGATGAGTGATGAATTATGAATAAATTCACAATTCATCACTCATCATTCATCGTTTATTCTGAGCGTCTGGCGCGTGGGTTTGCCACTTCGTCGAGACCGGTGTTGATGAGGGTGAGCGCGGCGAAGATCATAATGAGGGCCAGCACAGGCCACAACGGCCACCACCACCACCCATTAAAGATTGCCGATTGTTGCTGGGCAAAATAAATGATGTTGCCAAGCAACGGTTCGCGCAGTGGCGCAAGCCCGAGCACCGACAAACCAAATGAAATGAACAGTGCATCGAAGATGGCATTGACAAAACTCGCCACGATAAAGGGCAACAGATTTGGCAACAATTCTTTAAAAATAATATCGGCGCTGCCCATGCCCGACAGTTTAGCCACATTGACAAACATGCGCTCTTTCATCGAAAGCACTTGCGAGCGAATGACCAAAGTCGGCTTCATCCACGCCGTAAGCGAGACAATAATGCCGATGATGGCGATTGTGCGCAACGGTTGATCGTCTAAAAACAAATCGTTGCGTGGCAATGACGAGGCCAACACCACTTGGATAAGGAAAGGTGGAATGGGCTGCAAGATCGAGCAAATGCCAGTGATGACCCGATCCCATCTGCCGCCAAAATAGGCGGCTAAAAATCCCAAGATCACAGGCACAATCGTGGCGATTAAACCTGCAAACACACCAATTAAGGCTGTTTGCCAAAGGCCGACCACCATCGCGGTATGCAAATCGCGCCCATACCAATCGGTGCCAAGCAGATATCGCTCTGCCGAGGGCTTTGGCGTGGTCGAAGAGGCGGCTGTGCCAGAAGTGCTTGGTTGAGCCGTCGGTTTGGCCGTATCGCCACCGATGCCGGGCAATGCGCCAATATCGCCGCTGGGTTTGGGCGTATCGCCACCGATGCCGGGCAACGCACCAATATCAACGCTGGGTTTGGGCGTATCACCACCGATGCCGGGCAATGCGCCAATATCAACGCTAGGTTTGGGCGTATCGCCACCAATGCCGGGCAACGCGCCAATATCGCTGCTCGGTTTGCTCGATTCAGCCGGTTTTGCCGCGCCACCACTTGACCCCAAAACAGAAATATCGGCAGGCGCGCTGATTTCAGCCTTTTCGCACCAATTCAAAATGCCGCGTTCGCAAAACCAATCAATAACCGCAGGCGGTTGTTTGGTGCGCACAGCCAAGGGGTAAGCTCGGTTTGGGTCAAGGGTGATCATGCCATGCACGGTAAACACCGTAAGCAATAGCAAAATAGATAAACCCGCTAAAATGCCTTTATTGCGCCGCAAATAACGAAACAACAGGGTTCCGCGTGAGGGCGGCACATACAATGTTGAACCCGACGCCGATGAGGAGGTCATTGCTGCCATAATTTACTTGTTCTCCAATTTAACACGCGGGTCAAACAATGGGTAGAGCAGTTCTGAGATGAGCATCATGACCGACACACCCACAATAATGAAGATGATGATGCCGTAAATCACCGGAAAGTCGTTCGAGGTGACGGCTTCTTGCAAACGCAACCCCAAACCTTGCACGCCATATAAGCCCTCGACCAACAAGCCAGAGGTGATCAACGCACCGAGATCGAGCGCAAACGCGGTGATTTGCGGCAAAATGGCATTGCGCACAAAATAATTGCCAAAAATGGTGTTTGGGCGCAAGCCTTTGTGCTCGGCAAAGTTGACATAATCTTCGCCTTGAATGGTGACGCCCATGCCGCGCATCGCCATTGCCCAACCGCCCGCGGTTGCTAATACCAATGATAACGCTGGCAAAATAAGGTGACGGGCCACATCGAGCAAAAATTCAGGCTTGAGGCTGGGAACCGAACCCGGTGTATAGGTGCCTGTAATAGGCAACAACTTCATCTGAAAAGCAATGATATTGATGAGCACTATACCCAGCACCACCGGATGCACGCCCTTCATAATAATAAGAGGTGTGGCTAAGCCTTTTAGCCAACGCGGGGTGCGCGGCCATGCGCTCAATGCACCCAGAAAATTGCCAATTAAAAATGACAAAACAGATGCAAACAAC
The DNA here is from genome assembly GCA_018500105.2 of Anaerolineae bacterium. GTDB lineage: Bacteria > Chloroflexota > Anaerolineae > J036 > Brachytrichaceae > AQU-03. The sequence goes on along the minus strand of JAHBAL020000030.1, from coordinate 2,178 downwards.
AATAGAGTTAATGAATAAGGCAGCGAGGTCCTGATGATATCTTCGACCCGTGACGGGTAAAAACGCAGCGAATAGCCAAAATCACCGCGCAGCACCGACCCAATATAGCTCGCATATTGCTCAAGCAATGGTTTATCTAAGCCAAATTTCTGGTTGAAGGATTCGACTATTTTTTCGAGATCTTGCGGCGAAAAGCCACCCGTGCGTGAAAGTTCAGCGAAACGCTCTCGAATTGGGTTTTTGGAAGATAACCGAGGAATGAAAAAGGTAATCGTCGTCGCAACCCAGATTACCATGAGATAGAACAAAACGCGGCGGATAAGGAATCGTATGCTCATGGGCGAAAAAAGAATAGTGCTAAGTGCTAAGTGCTAAGCACCAAGTTAAAAACTTAGCACTTAGCACTTGATACTTAGCACTATTAGACTAGCCAGCGGCCTTCAAGTTTGTCACAACCAACATGCCGGTGTGCGCCCAGAAAGCGCCGTTGACACCGGGGCCAAGGTTGGCCGCGGTCGGCCAGTTGGTCCAGTAGGTTTGGTTGTAGGGGATGCGGTGCAACCATTGGATAATGGGGATGTCAATGACGTCCTTGTAGTAGAGGTCAAAGGCTTGCACAGCGAGTTGTTGGAACTTGGCATCAGATGCATCCAACGGACCCATTTCACCAACGATTTTGTCGAATTCTGGGTTGTTGTAGCGGCTGAAGTTGTTCGCACCGGCGGTGTTGCCGCTTGGCTTCTTGGTGAACAAGAACAACACGGCATATGGGTCCTTCAAGCTTGCGCCGTGACCGAACATATACAAACCGGGCTTGCCGGCGGCCATGTCGTTATAGGCTTCAGGGCCAAAGTCAATCTTGGCATCGAAACCGCCCTTCTTGAGCTGCTCGACCAACACAGGGATGATGTCGCTGTGAATGCCTTCGAAGCCCTTGATGGTGCAGTCAACGGTCTTGCCGTCCTTCTCCCACAAGCCCTTATCGTTCTTCTTGAACCCGGCCTCGCCCATCAACTTGCCACTTTCAGCCACATCAAATTTGCGTGGGTTATATTTGGCAATCACGGCCTTCATGCCATCGCTGTTGGCGAAAGCGGCCAAGCCCGGATAGAGCGGGAATGGATACACGGTGCTGATCTTGGCGCCGCTGTAAACCACTTCGTCAATTTGATCGCGGTTGATGCTCAAGCCAATGGCCTTGCGCACGCGAACATCCTTATAAGGATCAGCCGTGTGGTTCATCCACAAGCTGTTGGGCCACCAGTCGAGATACCCATGTGGGGCCTTATCGGCGGTGTGGCTGGTCACCTTGGCGTTCTTCTTAATGGTGCTGCTGATGAGCGAATCGCGCATGTCGAGCGAAGCATCCATTTCGTTGTTCACCACACGTTGGGCCACCGTTTCCATGTTGCCACCGATCTGACCACCAATGTTGACCATGACGATGCGCTTGACATCTGGCATCTTGGCAACACCGGCCTTGACCGCCCACCAATCTGGGTTGAGGTCATAGACCTTTTGTTCCTTGGTCCATTGCACCAAGTTGTATGGGCCAGAGTGTGGCATATCGAGACCACCGGCGAAAGCGTTCACATCGCTTTGCTTGCTCAACACGTGGGCTGGCACGATGGGAATACCGGTGTCGAACTTGAGCGACAACACTTCAAACTTGAAGCGTGGAGCTGGCTTGGTGAAGGTGATCACGGCAGTCAAGTCGTCAGTCGCCTTTACTTCCTTGATGAATTCCTTCGCTTCAGCGTTGTAGTTCAACTTACCGTTGTTCTTCTGACCTTCGAGCGTAAAGACCACGTCCTTGGCGGTGACGGGTGTGCCATCGCTCCACTTGGCGTCCTTGCGCATCTTGATGGTCAACTCGGTGAAATCCTTGTTATAGGTTCCGCTTTCGGCCAACCAAGGGGCTTCCTTGTCTTCAAAAATCTTGAAGTAGAAAAGTGGCTCCCACATCATGGCGTTGCCTTCTTGATGGGTGTAGCCCGGTGATGCCCATGGGTTGGTGGTGCCAACGGGCGAGCTGATTGACCAGCCCAAGATCAAGGTTTGCTTGCGGTCAACTGGCTTCAATTCGCCACCAGCGGCGGGCGCAGCAGTTGGCTTGGGGGCCTCAGTTGGCTTTGGCGCTTCGGTTGGCTTGGGCGCAGCCGTCGGTGGGGGCGGGGC
>JAHBAL020000417.1 GCA_018500105.2 Anaerolineae bacterium | reverse complement strand
GTTGCTATGTAGCGCGGGGATTGATCCCCGTGCGGGCGCGGCACTCGCAAATGTTTTGGCTTGTAAACATCTAAAAATTGGCAGGTAAATATGCAAGATATATTTTGTTTGCCCATTAGGACTTACGGGCATCGGGCATAATGCAGCCCATGACTGACACCTCCCCCACCTCTTTATTCAATCTCATCAACAAAGTCGCACTCGTCACCGGCGGCTCACGCGGCATCGGCGAGGCCATTGCCCGCGCCTACGCCAAGGCTGGCGCCAGCGTCGTGGTCGCCAGCCGCAAAATTGACAGCGTGCAATCGGTGGCCGATGCCATCAACGCCGAGGGTGGCCGCGCCCTCGCCATTGCATGCCACACCGGCGACCGCGCCCAAGTGCGGGCCATGATCGAGCGCAGCGTGGCGGCGTTTGGCGGCCTCGATATCGTCGTCAACAACGCCGCCACCAATCCCCAATTCGGGTCGCTGCTCAACGCCACCGACGAACAATGGGACAAGACTTTTCAAGTCAATGTCAAAGGCTATTTTGCGGTCATTCAAGAGGCAATGCCGCATTTGCTCAAACGCGGTCATGGCAAAGTGATCAATATGGCCTCGGTGGCGGGCATCACCCCCGGCCAAATGATGGGCATTTACAGCGCCAGCAAGGCCGCCGTCATCATGATGACGCAGTCGTTGGCGCAAGAACTCGCCAGCCAAAATATTCAGGTCAACGCCATCGCGCCGGGCGTGATCGAGACCAAATTTAGCACGGCACTGTGGAGCAACGCCCACTTGACGGCAACGGTGAACCGCAAGGCCGGTCGGCTCGGCCAACCCGACGATTTAGCAGGCGTGGCGCTCTTTTTGGCCTCCGATGCCTCCAATTACATCAACGGCACGGTCATCGTCGTTGACGGCGGGCTTGAAGTTGGCGGGTCTTTTTAAAGGTGTAGCGCCGTCATCCTGACGGCGCTACCTAGACAATCCCTTAACCCCAGCCACCGCCACCGGCTGGCGCAGGGGCTTCGCCGAGGGTCGGGGCGAGCAATTCGACAATGGTGGCCGGAGAGTCGCCGATGATGCCAGTCACACCGAGGTCAATCATGCGCTGAATATCGTCGCGCCCATTCACCGTCCACGTATTCACGCCCAAGCCTTGCGCCGCCAACTCGCCCATCCATTCAGACGAAACAAGGGCGAAATGCGGGTGATGAAATGACAATTTCATGTCGCTCAGGTCGAGGGTGCGCACCGCCAATGCTGGTGCGCCATAATACAAAAAGCCACGTGGCACATCGGGCGCATATTTCAAAATTTCGCGGATGGCGTTGGCATTGAACGACGAATACACGACGCGGTTTTCCATGCCGCATTCGCGCACCACCGCCGCCACCGCCGCCTCTAGGCTAAGCTTACCATAGCCGCCGTCGGTTTGCGATTCGTTGCTTTTCAGTTCAACATTGAACAAAAAGGGCAACCCAGCGGTGCTGGCGTCGCGCAGCGCCTCAAATACCTCGACCAACGTCGGCACGCGCTCGCCCTGCCCCGCGTCAAATTGGCGAATTTGGTCAAGCGTGAGGTCGCACACATTGCCTGTGCCGTTGGTGGTGCGGTCGAGCGCGAGATCGTGAATGACGATGACCTCGCCGCTTTTGCACAGCCGCACGTCAAATTCGACCCCATGTGCGCCTTGCGCATGGGCCAAACGCATCGCGCCAATCGTATTTTCGGGATAATGCGCTTTTGCGCCCCGATGCCCAATGACCAAAGGCTTGGGCAGGGAAGAAGTGAGCCAGTAGTTCATGTTATTTTCTCTCTATCTTAGCACCCAATTGGCGTAGCTTTTCGTCAAAACGCTCATAGCCGCGCTCGATTTGCGAGATATTGCCGATTACGCTTTCGCCCTCGGCGCACAGCGCCGCAATGACCAAAGCCACGCCAGCCCGAATGTCTGGGCTTTGCACGCGGTCGTCGTGCAGTTGGGTTTTGCCCTGAATGACCACACGATGCGGGTCGCACACCACAATTTGCGCCCCCATGCCGATCAGCCGATCTACAAAATACAGACGGCTCTCGAACATTTTCTCGTGAATCATGATCGTGCCTTCGGCTTGGGTGGCCGCCACCACCACGAGGCTCATAGCATCGGCGGGGAAACTCGGCCAAATACCATCGTCAATTTTGGGGATTGCGCCGCCGAGGTCGGGCACAACTTTGAGCTGTTGCCCGCCGGGCACAAAAATATCCTCGCCTTGCGTCTCGAAGGTGATGCCCAAACGACCCAACATGATGCGCGTCATGCGGTGGTCTTCGGGGCGAGCATTGCGAATAAGAATACCATCGCCGATCACGGCCCCCAGCACAATAAAGCTGGTCACTTCGATGTTGTCGGTGCCAACCGTAAATTCGCAGCCGTGCAATTGTTGCACGCCATGAATGGTGAGCACGTTCGAGCCGATATTGTGGATGTGTGCACCCATTTTGACCAAACAATGACACAGGTCTTGCACATGCGGCTCGCTGGCGACATTGCGCAAAATGGTGCTGCCTTTCGCCAACACCGCCGCCATGATGGCGTTTTCGGTGGCGGTCACGCTGGCCTCGTCGAGCATAATATCGGCCCCGGTCAATTTCTGCGCCGCAAAATCAAAATCGCGCCCGACATTGATCTCAGTTCCCAAGGCCCGCAACGCCAAGAAATGGGTGTCGAGACGACGGCGGCCAATCACATCGCCGCCGGGCGGGGGCAGGGTAATTTGGCCGTTGCGTGCCACCATTGGCCCCGCCAACAAAATGCTGGCACGAATAGCGCGGCACAAATTGGCATCGAGGGTGGTGGTGGTGAGATGCTTGGCATGAACTTTAACGCTATTGTCAGCAACCCATTCCACACTCGCGCCCAATGATTCGACCAATTTGAGCAAGGCCAGCACATCGCGGATGCGCGGCACATTGTGCAATGTAACGGGTTCGGGGGTAAGCAGGGTGGCGGCAATGAGCGGAAGGGCAGCATTTTTGTTGCCGGATGGGGTGACTTCGCCGCGAAGTCGCACCCCACCCTTAATCACATATTCTGGCATGGTTGTATCTTCAGTGGATTTTACGCGCTTTGATGAGAGACGCGATTGACGCGAAGTATACAAGTGCCTGACGTGAGGTGGTTTTCTGGGGGTCGTAACCGCGAACGTGATCGTGATCGTCTACGTAGACGTAAACGTGATCGTCTACGTAGACGTAAACGTTAACGTGATCGTCTACGTAGGCGGCAACATTAGCCTATGTAAGGCCATTCAGAAAAGATAATTCTCCGATTTTCCGCCAGTTCCGCGTCTCCGCGATCCAGATTCTATGATCGCGGAGACGCGAAATTGGCGGAAAATCGGAGGGCGTGTTACAAGACGATTCCGGTATTTATTTTGGCTAAACAGCCTAATGGGCGTTGTTATGCAGCGACGCTGACGTGCTCGTTCGATGATTTACTTGCCGAAAGCCTCATTTCACCAGCAACGGGATAAAAATGCGGGTGTTGGTTGGCGGCGTGTCAAAACAGGTATCACAGGCCGAAGCATTGACACTGGTGTTGCCCGATGATGAATTGGTCACTGTCGAAGGAAAGCCGCCACCGCCAGTCGTCGTCGTCGTATTCGTATTCGGCGGTGGCACGGGGGTGGCAGTGGCTTGTGGCTGTGCCGCGCTCGCGGTTGCTGCCGTTGTTGCCGTCGCGGTGGCAGCAGATGTCGGGGTTGCGGTTGCAGTTGGCTGGGTCGCTGTCCCACGAGTAAGGCACATATCGTCGGCGCGAACTGCGCCGCCATAACTCGCCACCCACACTTGCACATACTTGGCGTTGGCTGGGGTCAATTGCGAAAGCACGATCTCAGTATAGCTGGCGCTGGTGCTGCTTTGGGTAAATTCGCCCAAATTCTGCCAGTTGGCGTTAAAGAAACGCATCCCGATCGAGGCGGTGCTACCGGCGGTGGTTTTGACCCAGCCTTTCAGCCGCAATGTCTGACCGGGCACGGCGTTAATATATTGCTCGGCCCCATTTGAGCCAGCGCTCAACAACATGGCCTTTGTGCCACGATGCGCGTCGCTGTCAATCTTAGCTTTGCTGGCATCCCACAACACCCAATCCACCAAACCGGCCTCAAAGCCCGTATTCACCAAATCAACACACACATCGGCGGGGGCAGCCGAGGGGGGGGGAGTGGCC
>JAHBAL020000413.1 GCA_018500105.2 Anaerolineae bacterium | reverse complement strand
TACCTGCATATCCCCACCCTCACCGACCCCAGTTTGGCCCCGCCCGGTCATCACGCCGCCTACACCCTCATCCCCGTGCCCAATCAGGCCAGCGGGTTAGATTGGGCAAAATTGGGCGAGCCGCTGGTGAAAGATGTGCTGACCTTTTTGGAGCAACGCGGCTACATCCCCGAATTGCAACAACGCTTGGTTTACCAAAGCGTCATCACCCCCGATTATTTTGCAGACACGCTGAATAGCTGGCTTGGCAACGCCTTCGGCCCAGAGCCGGTGCTGACCCAATCTGCTTTTTTTCGCCCGCACAACCGCAGCGAAGATATTCACAATTTGTATTTGGTGGGGGCCAGCACCCAGCCGGGTGGCGGCACGCCCTCGGTCATGATGTCGGCCAAGATGACGGCTCGCCTCATCGCCCAAGATTTTGGATTATCCTTGTAGTCAATCCCCTCTCATTTTTTATGTTCACCAGCTTCACCAACTCCCCACTTGCCCGCTTCCGCCAATTCGCACCAGTGATCAACCATACACACCCACCCGCCGCCACTGCCGACCAAGGTAAAACCGCCTTCGCGCATTGTGATCACCTCACCAGTATTCACTCAAAGTCGTTTTACCTCAGCACCGCCTTTTTGCCCGAGGCCAAACGACGCGCCATCCGCGCCGTGTATGCCTTTTGCCGCAGCACCGATGACATCATAGATGTGCCATCGGCCCCGCATTTATCGGCGTTTATTGGCGACAACCTCACGGCATCGCCAGCGGCTTTGCTGCAAGAATGGCGCATTGCCAGCCGCCAGCCCTCGTGGCAGCAAACGCATCCGGTGCTATTGGCGTGGGCCACCGTGCGCGAAGATTATGGCGTGCCGCAACGCTACGCCGAGGAGTTGGTGGAGGGCTGCGAGATGGATGTGACGGTCAATCGTTATGAAACGTGGGAGGATTTGAAACGCTATTGTTATCATGTCGCCAGCACCGTCGGCCTCATCTCGGCGCACATTATTGGGGTAAATGGAGATGATCCGCAATTGTTTATCAAGAGCAAACCAGCCGCAATTGAGCTAGGCGTAGCCTTGCAATTGACCAATATTCTGCGCGATGTGGGCGAAGATTTGGCGCGTGGGCGCATTTACTTGCCCGCCGAAGACATACGGCGTTTTAACTACACCGAAGACGATTTACGGAATCACGTCAACGACGACCGTTTTAAGGCATTGATGCGCTTCCAGATCGCCCGCGCTCATGCACTATATGAGCATAGCTGGCGCGGGGTGGGCTATTTGCAGCGCGACGGGCGCATGGCGGTGGGCGCGGCGGCGCTGCTCTACCGCGGCATTCTCGATCGCATCGTCGCCAATGATTTTGATGTGTTTAGCCAACGGGCGCGGCTGTCGGGGCCACAAAAATTGCTGCGTTTGCCCAGTATCTATGCCAAAGTGCGGGCGCTGCCGTCGCTGACGAAATAAATTTTCTTGGCATAGGTAAAATCGCTCGCAAAAGCGCAAAAATTATTTCTCTTTGCGCTTTTGCGTTTTTGCGAGCGATATCATCAACCCACTATCTTTTCCGCACAGGCACGCTCGAATCGGGCAAGGCATCTTCGCTGTTGGCATCGGCGCTCACCTCTGAATCCGTCACCAAATTAATATTGCGGAAGCGTGGCGTAAAGCGTGAACGACCGGCACAGCGATCGCCCGACCAAGGGGCGGCAGGGGCCATGATAGTGTCGCACAAATCGAGCAATTGTGCATCATAATTAACCCGCCAGCCAGCAAAATCGAGCCAGCACTGGTCGCGGTCTGGCTTGAGCGGCACACCCACACCGCGCAAATGTTCGTAAGCCGCGTCAAATTCGGCGCGGGTGATGCTGATCGGCTGGGCGGGAAATTGTGGGTTGGGATGATAGCGAAAACCAAACGGCTTGGCGATGTATTTGAGCGCCAAATAGCCATTGCGAATCATCAAATCGGCTTTAACATCCGTGGGAGTATCAACACTAGAGCGCACCAGTGCGGCGGCATCGAGAATTGCACCAGCGGCGGTCACCCAAGATCGGTTGGGCTGTTGTGAGCGAAAAAAGACCAAAACTCCGAGTGAAGTGTGGCTTTCTTCGGTTTCAGTGAACCATTCTGCCCAACGTGACCATAACCCCGACAGCGATGCCAGATTCGTGATGAGAAAACTGCGCTCGATAAGCGTGACCGCCCAAGGCGGCGACCCCGCGCCAACCTCTAGCGCACTCACCAGCGATTCACGTTTTGAAAACATAGAATAAATGGTCGGAATGTAGCCAATGAGAATGGCAGTGATGATGGTTCCGCAAGCTGCCGCCGAAAATGCCAAGACAAATTCCACCGCATTGCTGGCAGTGACGAAGCCCAGCGTAAACAGCGACGACCCGCTCATTGAAAATGCCGCATAAACACTTTCGGCCCCGATGCCGTAAAACATCAGCGCAAACCCAAACAGCAAAATAAACAGCAATTCTGGAACCAAAACCAACAACGAAATAGGCCCATACAGCGCCATAATCGTGTCACGGGCAGCATAGTCAGGCGCTCGGCGCAAAACAAAATTAAAGGCTCGGCGCATCAGGCGAAATAAAACACGAGCAATAAGATCATTAACGGCGCGAGGCAATATGAATGTGCGCACAGCGCTTAATAGTGCGCGTAACACAATCGAAAGCCCAAATAGAAATAAAACAGCCCGCCAAACAACGTTTAGGGCAAGGTCAAACGTGAGCATAGAACCGCAAAGTATAGCCGCGAAAAAAGACCATTGGCCCGTGGGGGAGCGGGCCAATGGCTTTTTAGGAGAGATGCAACCGTGAAGCTACATTGCGACAAAATTGTTGAATTGCTTAGGGTGTGCTTGGGTTATTGCGGCGAAATTCGCGCATGGCTTTCATCAAATCGGCTTGAGCCTTGCGCAAAATTTCGTCGCCTTCGCGCATGGCGGTTTGAATGCTTTGCAACGTCGCCTTGGCTTGGGTTTCATCGGTCACTTTGCCAGATGCGTCAAAACCGGCGTGACTGTTGACAAGGGCTTCGGCGCTGGCAAACTTGGCTTCGGCTTGTGGAATGGCAGCAGTAAAAGCGGCAAGTGCGGTCTCGACGGCAGAAGTATCTTTGCCAGCTGCCTTTTGCGTGGTGACAAACTCGTTGACTTTGGTCACTTGGGCATTGGCGCGTTCAATTTGCGTCTCGTAATTGGTAACCCGTTGCGAAACAACCTTAAAGGCAGCTTCGAGTCGGGCCGTGCCGGTCAAGGGGTTGGTCCCGCTGATGGGTCGTGTCGGGCGTGTGCCGCTGATTATTTCGCTTGCACCAGGGCGAGGGCCACCGGGTGGGCGATTATCGGCGCTGGCAATATCAACTGGGGCGGCCAGCACTGTCACAATGGCAGCGGCGGCGACTAAAGTGGCAACGAAGCTGCCGACGATCAATTTTTTGAGTGAGTTTAATGTGTTCATTTTGTTATTTCCTTTCTTTTACTTTCTTTTTTATTATTTTTGTTATCGCTTAACGCACATAAGCATAGCCAACGCCGAAGCCATTTGCATGAAGAAATCATGAAGAAGTTCTCATGTTTGTAAAAGGGGCAAAGTTGCAAGGTTGCAGGTTGCAGAGTTGCAAGTTGCAGCGTTGCAGGTTGCAGGATCGCAAGAATTGCCACTTGCAACTTTGCCACTTGCAACTTTGCCACTTGCAACTTTGCCACTTGCAACTTTGCCACTTGCAACTTTGCCACTTGCAACTTTGCCACTT
>JAHBAL020000503.1 GCA_018500105.2 Anaerolineae bacterium | reverse complement strand
TTCACCGCCACAAAGTCGGTGGCAATGCCCAACCGCTGCAATTCTTGACTCAGCACAGCGCCATTATGCCCGCCCGCAAACGCCACCGCCGTGCTTTGCGCCCCCAACGCCATCAACATACGCGACACATTAAACCCTTTGCCACCCGCATCGGTGCGGCAATTGCTGGCCCGCAACACCGTGTCAAAAACAATGTCAGTCACCGTCAATTCGCGGTCAATCGCGGGGTTGAGTGTAAGGGTGTAAATCATGAGAGTTGAGAGTTGAGAGTTGAGAGTTGAGGGTAATTAGCTCTCAACCCTCAACTCTTAACTCTCAACTCAATTAGGCCATGCCGTTTCGAGCAATGCAATTTCAGCGTCAGCAGTCCATGAGTGGTCTGGCCCTAATTTTTCTGCGACAGATGGCAAATGTTGGCTCAATTCGTCAAGACCGAGCAGCGGCACATCCGGCAATTGCGGAAAAATCACAATCTTGCCCGGAAAACGCCCTTCCATCAGCGCCTCAATGCCATTGAGCGCAACCCCCATGCCCCCAATGGCAGCCACCGAGCGCCCCGGCGAGAGTGTTTTTTGCACCGCGCTTTCCATCACCAAAGCTTGGTCATGAATCGTCAAACCCGATGTGCCGGTAAATTGGGCATTGCCCAAATACACATCGCTCACATTCAGCGGGGCCAATGTGCCATTGGGCACACCCGCAAACAAAATAAGCATCCCTGACTCATTCATCAACGCCGCGCCCTCGGCCATAATCTCTGCCAACGGCGCACACACCACCACATCATCCGCCCCGCGTTGTTGGCTATGCGTCATCACCACCTCGCGTAATGACTGACCCGCTTGGTTGGGATTCACCACCAACAAATGACACTGATGTTGCTCGGCCAACCCGCCGAAACGCTGTTTCAAATTCTCCACCCGTGCCGCGCTCAACTCGGTGGCAATGATGGTTTTTGGCCCATGCGGATGCTCAATGGCACGTTGCAAGTGCATTTGCCCCATTGGCCCGCCCGCGCCGATCAGCACCATACAGCCATCCTCGCGCAATTCGCAACGGTTACGCGCCTCGCCATAAGAAGCCGCGATGTCTGGCCCATGCCCGCCGACAAAGGCGATGTAGTCGTAATGCAGCCGCCCAACATCGGCATCCACAAGACCGTCGAGCGGGGTTCGCCCCACCAAATTGAGAATGCCACGCCGCGCCACCCAACGTGCCACCGCGCCAACGGCTTTGGCCGAGCGCGGGTCGAGCATCACGATATCGTCAAAACCCTGCCCTAGCGTAAATTCATTTGCCAACGCCGCCGCAGCCGCCCCAACCTCTTGTGCCAAAATGTCGTTGCGGGTAATCACTCGGCACTGAGTGCGGGCGGCCAGATCATCGGCCAAACGCTGCACACTGTCGGGCGCATCGGTCAAAATGAGGGTAGCGACGCCCTCAAGCCCCGCCGAAAATGTATAAGCCGTGTCGTCGCCACGCTGCCCAATCACCCACATCACCCCGCCCGCCTTGGGCCACAAACGCCGCCGCTGGGTATAGGCCGCCATGACACAGCCCCAAGGCTCTAACAAGGCCGATTCGGCATAGCCCATGCTGTCATCGAGCCGCAACAAACATGCGCCTTCGTCGCTCTCCAGCACCTCAGCGCCAATCAGGTGATATTGAATGAGGCCGCCCGGCACAGTATAGCCATAAGCCATGCTTTTGCCGTGCTGATAAATGTCGGGCTGCACGGCATAGCGTTGGCCGGGCTGAAATCGCTCGCGCAAGTGCTCGCCAACCTCGATAATGGTGAGCGACACTTCATGTCCCAAGCGGGTTGGGGCTTTGCTTAAATCACGCTGGTAGAGTTTGGGGTGTTGCCCGCCTTGTTTAATGATTTTGAGGTCGGAGAAACACAAGCCCACACTGTCAATCCGCACCAGCAATTGGTCTGCGCTAGGTCGCGGGACGGCGACCATTTCAGCATGACCCTCGCGGCCAATATTCTCAAGCCCGGCCCCATACATATTCCATGCGGCGGCGCTATCAGGCAATGGCTGATCGGCAGCGCGATAACGTTCGTATTTTGTCGTCATAATAATAGTTGAGAGTTGAGAGTTGAGAGTTGAGAGTTGAGAGTAAAAACTCTTAACTCTCAACTCTCAACTCTCAACGATGTGTCAACGAGCGCACCGCGCCCGCAGTGGCACAAGCCAAGGCACGTTGCGCCAAGGTTTGTGCTTGCGCAAAGGTTAGCTGGCGAATCTGCGCCTTAACCATCGCAATGGCCTTTGGATTGACGCTCAACTCGTCCACACCCAGCCCAACCAAAATGGGCACAGCTTGCAAATCGGCCCCGATCTCGCCACAGACCCCCACCCATTTGCCGGCCTTGTGCGCCGCCGCTACGGTTTGGGCAATCAGCCGCAAAACAGCGGGATGCAGCGCATCGGCCTTGTGGGCCAATGCCGGATGCTGACGATCCATCGCCAATGTATATTGGGTCAGGTCGTTTGTGCCAACCGAGAAGAAATCAACTTCGGCAGCAAACACATCCGCCATCACTGCCGCCGACGGCACTTCGATCATGATGCCCAATTCGACCTGTGCAACAAATTCGGCCTTGATCTGCGTCACCAAATCGCGCACGGCTCGCCATTCGTCAAAATCGGCGATCATGGGGATCATGATGCGCACCCGCCCCGCGCCCGCCGCCCGCAAAATAGCCCGCAATTGGGTGCGCAAAATATCGGGCCGATTGAGGCACAGACGAATGCCGCGTTCGCCCAAAAATGGGTTTTTCTCTGCCGGCATGTCGAGATAAGCCACTGGCTTGTCGCCGCCAATGTCGAGCGTGCGAATGATGACGGGCAACTCATTCATAGCCTGCAAAATAGCTCGATAGGTTTCGAATTGGGTTTGCTCGCTCGGCGAAACGGGGCTGTCTATAAAGAGGAACTCGGTGCGCAGCAGGCCCACGCCCTCGGCCCCCGATGCCATCGCCAAGGCCGCATCGGCTACACTGCCGATATTGGCGACCACCTCGACCCGATGTTTATCCAGCGTGACAGCGGCAGTATGAGCCAATTGAGCGGCTTGCTGGCGTTGGCGTTGCCAGCTTTGCTGGGCGGCCTCAGCCTCGACCAGGGCCGCCGCAGTTGGCGTAAGATCAATTTGACCCAGCCGCGCTTGCCCAAGTGCGTTGATGATGATCTGCGTACCATTTGGCAACTGATGCAGCTTGGCATCGGCGCTCACCAGCGCCGGAATGCCGAGTGAGCGGGCCAAAATAGACGCATGCGCAGTCGGACCACCCTCTGCCACACAAATACCGCGCACTTTTTCGACATCGAGCGCGGCCATGTCGGAGGGCAACAACTCTTGCGCCACCACAATCACGGGGTGATCGGGCCACTGCGGGGCGACATCGCTGACATTGAGCAAAATATTCAACACACGAGCGCCCACATCCTGAATATCGGCGGCACGGGCCGCCAGCGTGGGGTCGGGCAATTGGCGCATTTGGGCAGCGTGTTGCGCAATCAGTTGTTGCCACGCCTTGGCGGCGCTTTGTTTTTCGCCAATTTTGGCATTCACCGCCTGCAACAAGTCGGCGTCTTCGATGATTTCTTTGTGCGCCGCAAAAATATTGGCTTCGGATGAGGTGTCGGCTTTGGTTGGGTCGCTGGTGGCTAATTTTGCCCGCAGCGCCTCAAGTTGCGTTTTGGCTTGCGCAATGGCGTTGTGCAAAATCTGTTGTTCGTGCGCCACATCGCCGCCAAACTCAGGCAATTGCACCGCCATTTTCTTAATATGAAAAATCTGCCCAATGGCAATTCCCGGCGCGGCGATTAAGCCATTTAAAAGGTGATTTGGTTGCGGGCTTGATGGCGCAACTGAGACGGAAAGGTCGTGTGGCGTCGCGCCATTGCCAGCGAATGGCTGACTTGACGCATGTCCATTTTGAAGTTGTGCCACGCTAGGCTCGCCGACATGAAGTTCGCCAAACCCATCCCCAATCAGTTGGGCCAACGCGGCATAAGCATCGGCCTCATCAATCCCATCGGCCAGCACCGTAATTTCGGTGCCACGTTCTATGCCCAAGGTGAGCAACGAAATCATGCTCTTGCCGTTCGCCTTACGATCGGCACATTGCACCTGAATGGTTGAGCGAAATTTTTTGGCCGTATCTACAAATAATCTCGCGGGTCGGGCATGCAATCCCGTCGGGTTTTGGATAATGAGGGTTCCTTGCTTCATAACCTATCCTGACCTTTAAAACATGAGGCTGATTTGCGGCAACCATGTGCCCGCCATAAACGCAGCAATTAGACCGTATTGAGGCAAGTTTGCACAAAGTGCGGGCCAAAATCGGCTTAGCACACTAAAAATGCTGGGGCAATAACCCTATTTAGGCGTTCAGCGTCTCAAACACCACCTGCGGGTCACGGGTGTCTTGCAAAATCTGCAATGCGTCTTCATCTTCGATGACGTTTGCCAAACGGGTCAATACGCCGACATGCTCATCGGACGAGGCCGCGATGCCGATCACCAAATGCACGCGCTCGTCCGTTTCCCATTCCACCCCCGCCGGTAATTGCAACACCGAGATACCGGTTTGCAAAATGTGTTGGCGGTTGTCATATTCACCGTGTGGAATGGCGACCCCATTGCCCAAATAGGTGGACATGCTGCGCTCACGCGCCAACATGCCCTCGACATATTCGGGCGTAATACAGCCGGTTTTTACCAATAACTCGCCAGCTTGGCGAATGGCATCGGCTTTATCGGCAGCGCTGGCCGCTAGGCAAATGCGTTCAATGGCTAAGATAGACATAATTTCATTCGGGCGAGGCTGTAACCGTGCCCTTTTCGACGAAGGTTTTCACGAGTTTGTCAAAAGCAGGGTCGTTTAGAAAATGATTGAAGGTCACAACCACAGCGTCTGGGGCTTTGATCCGCACGAGCTTTGACAACCCTTTATGCACCACAATCAGCGGTGCGTTCGCTGGCACTTCACGCGCAGGCATATGAATCACCGTTATGCCTGTCACTTGTGCGGCCTTAAGCTTCTTTTTGAGCGAATTAACACTCATCAAGCTAGAACCCATGCCTGCCTCACAGGCCAATATAATCGTTTTAACATCTGACGCAGCGATACTTGCAGCCATTGCAATGACTCCTTATGTTTGTATATTTGTCTATTTTTATTAACAGCCTATTTCGTTTGAAATCAGCCATTAAGTTTAGTTTTTCGCAAATCTCACTATATTCACTACGCCATCGGCAATAATGAATATAGTGAAACCTGCGCGCCTAATTCGCTATGTTACACAGTCAAACTGAGTAACAGCTAATTACGACAAACCCGGAATGCCGCTACCGCTATAGCTCGATGAGTCATCTTCCTTGGCGGCTGGCACTGGGCGAATGCGCAACAAGAACGCACCGACAAAAAAGGCGACAACTGCGCCGATGAGCACACCCCCCAACACGGGGATGTGTTGCCCCGGCGGCGTGACTGCCAAGTAAGCAAAGATCGAACCCGGCGATGGGGTGGCGACCAAGCCAGCGCCAGTGATGGTGAACCACAAGTCGGCTGCAAAGCCACCTGCAATGGGCGACAAGATCATGATCGGATGCGCCAAAACATAGGGGAAATAGATCTCGTGAATCCCACCCAAGAAATGAATGATCATCGAACCGGGCGATGATTCCTTCATCATGCCCTTGCCAGCGATGTAATAAGCCAACAACAGACCCAAACCGGGGCCCGGGTTGGTTTCGAGCAAAAAGTGAAGGGCGCGGCCTGTGTCTTTGGCAGCAGCCACACCAAGCGGGCTTAGCACGCCGTGATTAATGGCGTTATTCAAGAACAATACCTTGGCGGGTTCGATGACGAGCGCGGCCAAAGGCAACAACCCTGCCGATACCAAGCCATTCACGATACCACCTGCCACATTGCTGATGGCTTGCACGATGGGGCCAATGATGACGTTGGCGATCAACACCAAAATGACAGCCAAAATACCCGCCGAGAAGTTGTTGATCAACATTTCAAAGCCGACCGGTATTGCGTCTTCCAATATTTCGTCAACCTTCTTCATGCACCAGCCACCCAACGGCCCCATAATCATTGCGCCGAGGAACATGGGGATGCTTGCGCCAACCACCACGCCCATCGTGGCGGTTGCGCCGACCACGCCACCGCGCACACCATGCACCATTTTGCCGCCGGTATAGCCGATCAAAATGGGCAGCAGGTTGACGATCATCGGACCAACCAGCTTTTCAAACGTGGCATTTGCAATCCAGCCAGTGGGGATGAATAGCGCCGTGATCAACCCCCATGCAATAAATGCACCCATATTCGGGATAATCATCCCGGCCAAAAAGCCGCCAAATCGTTGTATTTGAGCTTGCATTTGAAATCTCCTTCCTGTATAAAATTTGAAAATTTGAAAATTAAAACAATGTTTTCCCTCAAAACAAAAAATCAGATGGCGATTGAGGGTAACGCCAGCGACTGGGCACACAATTTTTACAAGATTATATTTTTCAGTAATGTCCTCCTTATGAATAAAATCAAATTAAAGATAATAAAAACGATATAACAAGCAAGGCTTACGCACACAAAGATGTTAGACATCTTGCGCGCCTCCAAAACACCAATTTTTGCCATGACGCTAGGTCATGAGATGCGTGATATGTTCAATATCAATTGGCAGCAACATCGGATGCACCTGCATCACCCGCGCATGTTTGATTAATTGCTCAGGCAAAGCCACTGTCGTAATGACGATTTGATTCGCACCCAACGCCATTGCATCTAGCTCGCGCAGCGGCACAATGCGATAGTTGCCCAAGCGCGGAAAATAGACCTTGAGCCGAGCCACCAATAATTGCGCCGTAACCATACCGCTTGGGCACACCACAATCACTTGTTGCGCTTCGTCATAATGCTCGCGGATGTAGGCCGCCCGCATCAACTGCGCAAACCCATTGCGCTCATGTTCGGGCAATTGGTCGCCGCTGCGAGTGTGAACCAACGTGATCATTTGTTGCGCTGTCGCAATTTCATTGGCATAATCTGCCGAAAGCGCTGTATTTGCCAACAATGGCAGCATGTGCAACCCAAACCGCTGCCGCAAACATGCTGGCACAAGATGGTTGATCAGCCCTTCACGCAACATCCGATCACGGCTAAGGCGTTCAATGCCATAGGTTTTGGCGATCAGTTGCATCATCTCATCCACCAAATTTGTGAACGGGCCTAACACATCCACCTCATAAAACCAGCCTTCGTTGCGCGGCGCACATAGCAAATACATGCAAATCCACGCAATTTCGGCCTCGGTCAATTTGCGAGACCCACGCAACTCGTATTGTGCCCCGATACGAATGGCAATTTGCCAAATATTTAATGACCGCAGCCAAGTCAGCAGTTCGTCTTTTAGCTCAATCAACCATCCGGCTTGCACACGTTCGGCCTGAATTGCAAACGCCAATGCTAAATACAACACGGCATCGTCCGAGAATCGCCCGCCCAAATCTTTCTCGGCCTCAGACACCCACACCAAGCTCTTATTAATTTGCCATTTGCTCAGTTGGGTAAAAACCTCATTGACGATAGGCAACGAACTGCGATCATTCGCCAAGGTCAGTTGCAAGCCGTGAAAATGATTGACCAAAATGAGCGGATCGGCATGTTGCCCACCTTCCCACAACATATCGGTTAGCACTTGTCGTCTCAGTTGTTCGGCTGCGTGACATTGAAAGCCAAAATTTGGCTTACGGTCAAGTGTCACCCCGTGTTTCACCAGCCACGCTTCACATTGATCTAAATCTTTGATCACGGTGCTGCGCGAAGCCAATATTTTGCGTTGTAATTCTTCGAGCGTAATCGGGTTCTTGGCCGTTAACAGGGCAAATATCAACAATTGGCGACGTTGTTTGCCCGATAAAACCAACTGCACACGCGGCGCCGAGCTAAATTTTTCGATAAACTGTCGGCGTTGTGCTGGCGTGCAGCGCACCTCGATGCCAACTCTTGGCATAATATTAAGCGACGCTTGGTCTTGTGCTAAATTTTCACCTACCCATTTCAAATCATAATTTAATTGTCGGCTTGTCAAATTTAATCGTTCTGCCAATTCGGAGCGTTGCAACGGTTGTTTCGCTTCAAGCAGCAGCAACAGCAAATCCCGTTGCCGGCTTGTAAGCTGGGTGGTATAGTTTTTTTCGGCCACGCTCATTCCCATAGGCGAAGATCTTTGGCTAATCTCAATCTTTATTAACCGCTGATTAATATTCTATCTTTAATTGATTGTATATTCGTTCTATTTTTTTTCTAAGTGAACTGACAAATGTATACTATTGTGCTGGGTAAGCGTGTCCTGACGCCCGTTCATAATCCCCAGCCTTATGACTACCCCGACTATAATCCCCAGCCTTATGACTACCCCGCCCCCAACCTCAGCCAGCACATTTGCAATCAACGAGCGCAATCGGGTGAGGCGTTTGCCCGCACGCGGCAATTATGACCGCGACACGATTTATCCAATCGTGGATGAATCGCTCATTTGCCATGTCGGGTTTGTGCAAGACGATCAGCCCATCGTCATCCCCACCATTCATGCGCGAATCGGCGATACCATTTACTTTCACGGCGCACCCGCCAGCCGGTTGTTGAAATTGGCCGCCGATGGCGCAAAGGTGTGCGTCACCTGCACCTTGCTCGATGGCTTGGTTTTGGCGCGTTCGGCCTTTCACAGCAGCATGAATTACCGCTCGGCAGTGTTATTTGGCGTGGGGCGGCTGGTCACCGATTACGACGAGCAATGGGCAGTGATGAAGGCCATTACTGAACATGTGGCAAAAGGGCGCTGGGACGAAGTGCGCTATGCCACCGAAAAAGAAGCGCAATCCACCAAATTTGTGGCCGTCGAGATCGAATCGGCCTCAGCCAAAATTCGCACCGGCCCACCCAAAGACGACGAGGAAGATTACGCATTGCCGATCTGGGCCGGTGTGTTGCCGTTGGCGCTCACCCCGTCTGCCCCCATCGCCGACCCACTGCTCACGTCCGGCATCGCCGTGCCAGCCAGCGTCAGCCAGTATCGGCGATAAGGGACATGCGGATTTCACGATACCCCATTGAAAACAACGCAAAACGCCAATATCTCAGTAAGGCTTGATTTACAGCCATCCCTTCCACTCATGTTGTGGATGTATAGCAACTATTTTCATCTCAAATACACTTCGCAGATATAATAAACTAGGTGGCTCATCTCCCGATAAGTTCAAAATTCAAAGTGTCATCCCGAAACGAAGTGAGGGATCCCCATTGCCTAAACCAATCTAAGCGTCACACTGGTTTGA
>JAHBAL020000269.1 GCA_018500105.2 Anaerolineae bacterium | reverse complement strand
GGCGTGGCTGTGTTCACCGGCGTGGCGGTTGGCGTATCTGTTGGGGTCGCCGTCGCCGTCGGGGTGTTCGTCGGCGTTTCCGTCGCCGTCGCCGTCGCCGTCGGGGTGTTCGTCGGCGTTTCCGTCGGCGTGGCCGTTGGTGTGGCTGTGTTCACCGGCGTGGCAGTTGGTGTATCTGTTGGGGTCGCCGTCGCCGTCGGGGTGTTCGTCGGTGTTTCAGTCGGCGTAGCCGTTGGTGTGGCTGTGTTCACCGGCGTGGCGGTTGGCGTGTCCGTTGGGGTCGCCGTCGCCGTCGGGGTGTTTGTCGGTGTTTCAGTCGGCGTTGCCGTTGGTGTGGCTGTGTTCACCGGCGTGGCGGTTGGCGTATCCGTTGGGGTCGCCGTCGCCGTCGGGGTGTTCGTCGGCGTTTCCGTCGGCGTGGCTGTTGGTGTGGCTGTGTTCACCGGCGTGGCGGTTGGCGTGTCCGTTGGGGTCGCCGTCGCCGTCGGGGTGTTTGTCGGCGTGGCCGTGTTGACTGGCGTCTCGGTCGGGGTCGCCGTTGGCGTGTTCGTCGGCGTTGCCGTCGCCGTCGCCGTCGATGTGGGAGTTGCCGTCGGCAATGCGTTTACCGTCAAGCTCGCAATGTCGTGATCATCTTCGTCGTTGGCAGGGTTGGCCTTGCCGTCTTCGTTCATCACGTCATCTCTCACTGTGTCGTTGTTGGTGTTGTCAGGCGTGCTGTCTTTGTCGGCCAACGGTTGCCCGTTGTAGCCGTTCACGCTCGCCACCGCCGCGCTAATCTCCGCCGTGTTCGTGATCGCCCCGCTGAAGCCTGCGTCAATCGTGAACGCAATCTTCACGCTCGTGCTCGCGCCCGGCGCGAGGCTGGCAATTGCGGCGTTCTTCGTCGCCACGCCACCTACTGCCGTCCAATTGCTGTCCGCCAAGGTCAGGCCGCTCGGGATGTAATCCACCACCACGATGTTCGTGCCCGTCACGTTGCCTTGGTTGCTGATTTCGATTGTGAAGGTCACGGTCTGATTTTGCACAAATGGCCCAGCCGTGTCGAGCGTCTTCTTCAGCGCAAGGTCAAATACCGGTTGCCAGAAGCCAAAGTCCACCGTCAGGTTGTTCTTCGCATCGCCATTCGTTGTCGCTGGGGCGCTGCCGTCTTCGTTCAATGGCTCACTCGCCCCAATCGTGACTTTGGCGCTCGTCACGCCTGCCGCGCTTGGGTCGGTCACATCTACACCATGATCAACGTTGTTGTCGGTATTCGTGTAAGTCCCGCTCGCGCCGGTGCTGCTGGCGTAGCCCGCCAATGCGCCGCCGCTCACGAAGTTGCTGGCTGGAATGGTCACGGTGTAGCTGCCCGCGTCCAAGTTCTCGAACTTGTAGTAGCCCGCCGCGTCGGTCGTCGTCGTGTAGACGTTGCCGCTGCTGTCACGCACCGTCACCGTCACCGGGCCACTTGGCGCAGTCTCGCCGCTGTCGAATACGCCGTTGTTATTGGCGTCAATCCACACGCGGTTGCCGAGGTCATACGTCTGCACCGGCGGCACGTTGGTGATTTGCACCGCACCCGCCACTGGCTTGGTGAAGCCGACATCGAGGCCGTGATTATTCTGCCCGGCGCTGCCGGTGGTGTAGTAGATCGTCGGGATGCCAGACACCAATACCGCGTCGCTGTCAATCACATCGCTGATGGCGTGGTTGCTGCTGGTGCTACCGCTCAACGCCGCCGCATTTGGCACGGTCAAGCTGTAGCCACTCGGCAGGCCAAACTCAATCGTATACGCCGTGTTGGGCGACACCGAGAAAGTGTAAATGCCATTCACCGTCGCCTTGCTCGCCACCGTGCCCGTCACCGTCTTCAACGTCACATTCACGTCCAAGGTCGGTTCGCCCGCATCTTGCACGCCGTCACCATCTTGATCCCACCACACGCGGTTGCCAATCTCGATCGGCGCGGGGTCGCACATCAATTCGGCATCGCCCAAACCGCTGGCCTTCATAAATGTGCCTGCATCGGCTGGCGATTGGAACAAGCGATACCCGCCAGTGCTCATCACAAAATCCGTCGTTACCCGATGCTGCCCACCGTCACGATTGCTCAAATAAGTCATACCGCCTGAGGTCGAAGACTGGGTCGGGTCGAGCAAGGTCGTCCCAACTTCCATACTACCCGGCAAAAACACCAAACCGCCTTGCGCTGCCTCTTCGTGCTGATGATTCGCGCCGGTCCCGTTGGCATCACGGTCTATCGTTTGGAATCGGTTGTTTTGGAAAGCCGGCCCCCATTCGCCCCAATAAAATTCGCCGCCACCCGGCCCTTGCCCGTTGTTCGGCCCTTCTGGGTCGCCCCCCGTTGCTGGCCCAATTCGCTTGGCGGGGTTATTTGGACAATACCCGTTGTTTTCCATCTGATACGACGGGGCCGCCAGCGTGCCGACATTGCACACTCGCATCACATCCCCTGCCGTCATACCCGTAAATGTCGCTGTGCTGGGGTAATTGGGCGAATAGTTCACTGCGCCGGTTTGAATGCCGCTGCGGTCGCTAAAGCCCAACATCATCGCCCCATCCACATCAAATTCGATATTCGACAAGATCGGTTGCGGGTCAATGATCACATCTGAAATATTAACCGGCGCACGGGTATCCCACACATCGTTCCATGTTGACCATGTGCTGGGCGTCACCGGTGTATTGGCCGATACCCCGGCCACCGCCAACCGTGCATAATTCAAATTGAAACTAAAGGCGTTGCTCCATGTGCCGTTCTCATATTTCTGCACATACATCATCAAGGTGCTGCCACACACGCCACCCACATAGATGGCATTGCCGCGCACCCGCACCGCCCACGGGCGATACGCCCCGCTCGCGCATCCCGGATCGGGAATGCTAATCTTGCTCACACTCGGCGTGCCGCCACTGATACCAGCCAACGCCACCAATTCTGGCCCGTTCAAATTCACCAACCACAACGTATCGGTGCTGGCTTGCATATCCATATCGCCAAACGAGACTTTGCCGGTTTGAGTAAAGGCGTTGCTATCCCAGCTCGGTCGGTCAATATCCGACGCCAACTGATTCGCCCCAGTCGGGGTTACGCCTGTGCCTGCCGATGGGTAACTGCGCGGGTCGCCGCCCACGTTCACGTTATACGGCGCATTCGCCAAATTCCATTGCTGTGTCACCGCGCCCGTCGCCGGATTGATCGCATACAACCCAGCCATGCCTTGCGGCCCAAAGCCCATATGTCGGCGCAACATAGCCGAGGTATATAGCCGTTGATTATTGGGGTTATAGGCCACGCCCCATGCGCTGCCCACTGTGCTGGCAGTGAGGGTAAATTGGGCAGGCGAGCTTTCGCCCACTTGGCTATATTGATAAATCTTGAAGCCCAACGCATTGGCCGATGTCCCACTCGCTTGCGCGTCACCATTGGTCAAAAGCGGTGTGCCCAGCTTCGGATCGCGGGTGTTGCAATAGTCGCACGGCTGCAAAATGCCGAAATTCACATTGACAGCGGGAGCGCTGACAAATTGCACACTCGACCCATTCGACGCGCCCATTGTGCTAGGTTCGTAGCCACTGGGTAAATTGGTCAGCACCAAACGATACGGCCCATTGCCAGTGGTGGTCAGGGTATAAACCCCGTAATAATCGGTGGTGGCGCTGCCGCGCAGCACACCATCCCGATCATAAGCGCTGATCAGCACCCCCGATGCGCCAGCCTCGGTGATGTTGGCATTGATGGTGAAAACGCCGTCGCTGTTGAAATCTTGGAAAACCACCCCCGTGATTGTGCCTGCCGCTTCGAGTGGGGCCGTAATCGCATTTGTCAGCGTCACAACCGCATTGCTGCCGGTGGCGTAGCCGCTGCCGGTTGTGATGGTGTAGCTGGTCGTCCAGCCGCTGGGTGTCGTCTCGGTTACGGTATACACACCCGCCGCCAAGCCGGTCAGCACACGCGGGCTGCCCACATCCACTGTCGTGGCGTTGTTGTAGCCATTCGGCCCCGTCACTGTAATATTGAATGGCCCGCTGCCGCTGCCGCTGATGATTTTTGTCACGGTCAAGACTGCGCCAGCCGTCGGCGGAATTGGCCCAAGCAAGTTTTGCACCGTCACTGTGCCGGT
This sequence comes from Anaerolineae bacterium, assembly GCA_018500105.2. GTDB lineage: Bacteria > Chloroflexota > Anaerolineae > J036 > Brachytrichaceae > AQU-03. The sequence goes on along the minus strand of JAHBAL020000269.1, from coordinate 3,809 downwards.
CACGTTTTGGGCAATGGTGTAATTTTGCACGCCGCCGCTGCTCACCCACGTGTAGCCGTTGGGTGCGCTGGGCAAGCTGAGCATATCCTCGCGCACGCTACACACCGTGCCGCTCAAAATCGGCCCAAAGGTCACGCTGCCGCCATTGCTCACACTTTGCGTTTGTGGGTAGCCGCTCACGGGGCAGTCCACGGTCACATTAAAGCTGCCCAACCCGCCCGGCACGGCGCTGCCGTCCGTCGTCGCCACGCTCTTAGCGACGCTCAGACCGCCATAAGTCGAAACGACTGCCGACGGCTCGTAAATCCCCATATCCCATGTTAGGTCAGATTCGAGCGGGTCCAAGGTGGTCACCACCGTCTGCCCAGTCACCGAATCGGCGTCCGAATCGTTGGCGCTGGTCGAGCCTGCGCCATTCTTACTCGTCACCACATAGCCCGTCGGCAAGGTGGCTAGGTCAAACTTGACATAATAATCGCCCGGCGACAAATTGGGGAAAAGGTAATAACCCGGATTGCCATTGGCATCGTTGGCGGTGATGGTTGTGTCAGACAACACATTGGATGCGGTATACAGATACACCCGCACGCCATTCACCCCATTTGCGGTTGGCTCATTTTGAATCCCGTCTCGATTCGTGTCTATCCACACATAGTTCCCCAGCTCGGCCAACGATGATTGCTGGGTTTGAATGCCCACGCGGTTAGGTTCGGCGGGCAAAAGCGGCGCGTTGTTATCTACGCGGGTTGCCACAAAGCCAAACGAGTTCCACGCAATTAAATTAATTGGCGTGCCAACCGGTGTGCGCATCTGCCATGTCAGCGAAACAGATTCGCCCGGACGCAAGATCAAACTTCCAAAATTCAGCCGCACCGAGCGCACGGTCGTTAAATCTGCCGGTGGCGTGCTGCTCCAAATGGCCCCAGAATCCGCACAATTGTAGAACGCCGATGATGCTGTCGGCTGCCCACTGCATGGGTTGGTGGAGGTGCTATAGCCCACCGTGATGACGCCGCCGCCATTGATATCTGAGACCAAATTGGGCCGCCACTGCGTCTGTCGCACAGTTGGGTCTAGCACGCCGATATCGCCAATCCAAGGCAAAATATCTATCAACCGCAGGCTGGTCATAGAGATTGTGCCGGTGTTGGTGATAATCAGCCAATAATCGGCTGAGCCACCTTGGGAGGTATAGCCCGATTGTGGCACTTTTGACCACGCACTGTCCAAATTTCCCTTGACATATTTCACCGAGTCCATTTGCGCCACTGGCGGCACGTTGTGGGAACCATAACCATAACACGCCAAATACTCAGTGGTATTGCCATTTGCGTTCAAATCGTAGGTGTCAGGTGTTGTCAAATATAAATCTGGATAAGAAAGAGACGGCGTTTTGGGAGTAACCTGACACATCTTATTGCTCAATTGCCCGGCCGTCGCGCTGCTATTGACACGCGCCGACAAACTAACATAAAAAGAATCCCCCGGCTGCAATGTTTGTGTCGTGGTGATGAGCACCAATGTGCGCCCAGTATTGCTATAGTTTGGGGTGGCGCTCCAACTCGACATGGTCACTGTCGAACCGGCATTTACCCACACCGAGCTAAAATCTAGCCCAAATGGCAACAAATCACCGATCACATTTGGCCCGATCATGGGTCCCGTGCCATAATTTGCGTACGGCAAGTTATAAGTAATGAGATTGCCAGCCACCACATTTGTCCCATTACCCGGCTGATGGGTATGTTTATTTAAATATAAGGTTGGTGTGGCAACTTGCGTCACCCCAGTCACACAGCCTGTATTGTTATTCGGAATGATCGTTCCGCTATATTGTCCGCTTGCGGTGATACAGTTTGTGATCGTTTGACCCGCGCTAATCGGATTGCCATTACGGTCAACGGCTAGTACTTGACCTTGCATTCGATTGCCGTATGTTGCCGTGCTGGTCTCTGCATATCCAGCCGGGACTGGGTCAACATAGGTCCAACGAATCTGCGTAACCCATTCGCCTGAGCCTAATGGCACTGTATATAAAAATGGCGCATTCGTGTTTGGAATGCGCGGCGTGCCCGGCACAAGCGTCCATGTCGAAGTAACATTGGTCTGATATTCGGCCTGAACACGCAACGGATACGCGACTGGGTAGCCTTGCCCGACCATGATCACGCTGACGTTGAACCAATCCGGCACAGTCTCGGTAATCATTACATTGCTCAATGCAACTGTGCCGGTATTGACTGTGGCAAACGTAAAAGAATCGTAGGCATTGCCAGTTGGGTTAATCACCAAATTTTGGGCCGCTTTCTGCACCGTCAATTGAGGGTTAGGATTGGCGATTGTCACAGGCACAGATGCACTTAATGACGCGGTTGCCCCACCGACCAAGGTTCCCGTCACTGTGGCGGTGTTGGTCAGCACATCACCCACATTCACCGACCCGTTCGGAAACCGAACAGTAATTGTGCCATTGACACATGCATTGTAACCAGTAGAGGAGCCAATCGTCATATTGCCAATGGTCCATTCCACCGCATGATTGCCGGCATTGTAGCTGCCCACCGTTGTGGTCACAAACTCTGAGCCAGCCGGTAATGGATCAAGCAGCGTCACATTCGACCAATTGAGCGCCCCAATCGTATCGTAACCCGAAGCCAAGCAAAAATTTACATAATAAGAGAAATTTTCGCCCATCACCACGTTTTTTAGGTTGTTAAGGATTGACTTTTGTATCACTGCTTTATTCGTAGCCGTAATCACGGTTGAAACTGCTGGCGTTGTCACAACCGTAGGCACATTGCTACCCGTCGCTGTCGCGGTATTGGTCACCACTGTGCCATTGGGCACAGACCCATACGGCGCTTGGGTGGTGATCACCAAATCGCCAGTAGACCCCGCTGGTAAATTGGTGGTGAAGGTGATCACATAATCGCGAGTGGTTGGGTTGTAGCTGTGGCTAGCAACATACGAGGTGCCAACAAAACTGGTGGCGAAAATCGGCGCTGGCAATGTATCGGTAATAACCACATTGTCACAGGTCGTATTAACACTATTACAAGTGTATTTCAGCGTATAAGTGAATTGCTGTCCGGATTGAATTGTCCCTAAACCCGCCGATTTTTGCAGTTCAAAGATGGCGGCGGCTGGCGCAGCCGCTGCGCTTTTGGCATCGGGCAAATTTGCCACGAGCGGCGCGGCGATGGTATCTTGCGTCAGATCCTTGGCGATCGGGGTCAACACCCCTAAATTCAGCGCAGCCACGCCCAACTGCGCCATCAGTTGGCTCAGCGCCAACCCCATGCGTATGATTTGATTAAAGGTTGTGGTTGTGGTTGTTTGTTTCATCATTTGGCTGTTGATCATTAATAACGTCTGTATGCCCTATGTATAAGGCATAGGTAACCCTGGGGCTACCCCCGCCAAACCCATGCTTGCACCGAAAATCGCATAGACTTTGCGGTAAAACGCCTTAGACTCAACCTAGTTGCAACAGTCTAATTTCAAAGCATGCAACTTTCGGCGCAAACCTTATCCACACACATATCCATCTTCAAATTCAAAACATAGCGAAAGAAAATAAATCTAAGCACCTCTAATCAGCCGATAAATTAAGCGGGAGACGAGCAAAAACAAGCAACAAAACCTCGGAGGTCTTGGCACAAATCGCGGCTCCCCCATCAAAATGTGCCAAGACCTCCGAGGTTTCAGCCATCCTCAACCGCGAAAAACAACGCGGCCCAGCAGACATCATCTCTGCTGGGCCGCGTTGTTCATATTTAATGGTCAATGGTTGGTGGTTAATAATGAAT
>JAHBAL020000541.1 GCA_018500105.2 Anaerolineae bacterium | reverse complement strand
GCGGTATAGAGCTTGACCCGTTCGCCGGGCGGCGAGACGAGCGTGAGGTTATATTGGGCCGCGAGGGCGGGCGCGGCGGCTTCTTTTTCAAAATCGCCCAGCACCCAGACATGTCTGCCCGGCGTGAATGGCTCGATGATGCGCGGGGCAAGGGCGTAGCGGGCTTCGTAAAAAGCGCGGCTGGCTTCAAATGCGCCGGGTGGCAGATCGGTGATAAAGCCGATGCTGGCATTGGGCGGCACTTGTTGGCGGATGAAGGCGGTGCGGTCGCTGGCGTAATCGAGCGGGGTGTAGGCCAAGCCGGTGCGTAACCCGAGCGGGCTAGTGCTTAGGTTGGGCCATTGGGTGATGATGCTGAAAAAGGCATTTAGGATGATGACGGCGGTGATGAATCGAGCAACCGTCGAGGGCATATTGACCCATTTTATCTGTGCAACATTTGGTGCGAATCGTGCGAAAGGCGTAGTTTTTCTGCAAATTAACCCCTTAAATTCAGCAAAAATTTATGTTTTTGCCAGAAAATTAGACTTTGGCCTGAATATTTTGTGCTGATTAAGGCTATGATGGATAGGTAAGGTTGTGAGCGCACTAGATTGGGATGGCAAGGTGTTGGCTTTCGATAAATCAAGTGCGCCTGTGGGTGGAGGGTAATGAAAATAAAACCGAACGTCGTTGTATTACTTAGTGTTATTTTCGGTTTGAGTGTGTTTGCGATTAAGGTCGAGGCTGTAAAAGAAGCGGCTGCGGCGGAAGCGCGAGCGCAACAATTCACGTATTTGGCTTTGGTGGCAAACGGTAGTGGCGGGGCGGCTAGTGGCGCAAAACCAATTGGCACTGTGACCCCAACGCCAACGCCTGTCGCAGGCACAGCGGGCACGGCGACAATTACGCCGACGCCGCTTGCATCTCCGACGCAATCATCGTCATCGCAGACGGCTACGGCGCAGGCTACGGCACAGGTCACGACGCAAGCTGCGGCAACGAGCGCGACGACTGTGACCCCAAATGCAACGACGCTGCCGGGGACGGCGACTTCGACCGCTACGCCGACTGTCGCGCCGACCGCCACGCCGATGAATACTGGAACTGCTGTAGCGACTGGCGCTGCGACCACTATTTTAGTTGCAACCGCAACGCCAACCCCTGTATCTGCGACGGCGACAACATCTGGCTCGGTCGCAACTGCGACACCGCCCCAAGCTGCTACAGCGACGTCAGCCCTGACCGCAACGGCGTTTGCAACTGCGACCGCGACCGCAACCGCGACTGCGACCCCAACTCAACCCCCAGCGACTTTGCCCGCGCCAAATCCCCCATCTGATAGCTGTGCGTCGAGTGAAACCGAACGCGCTTTGGCTGAGCTGATTGGCAAGCACCCGCAGCAACAACGCGCTGGCTTTACATGCAACCCCATTTTGGAGCGGGTTGCACATGAACATGCGCAGGATATGATTGCGCGGAACTATATTGCGCATGTGAATCCCGATGGGATTGGGCCAAATGAGATGTTGCGTCGGGCGGGTTTTGCATTGCCCAGCAATTACAGCACCGAATTGCGTGCCAACAATGTCGAAGCATTGGCGGTGGGCACAGATTTCACCACGCCGCAGTTGGCGCTTAATGCGTGGCTGGCTTCGGCAGGGCATCGCCGTCAAATTTTGGCTGAAGGCTCATCGTTCTTTGCCGCCCAAGTTGAATATGGCCTTGCCCATGTCATCGCTCCGGGCACACCCGATCTGCATTATTGGATATTTATTTCAGCCAAACAGAAATAAGTTGGGGAATCGGGATTGTTTCAATCTGACGTGGCAATTTGTGTAACTTGGTTTATTCCAGTTTGATTAAGCGGTTGGTGTTATGCGCATTAAAAACATTTCACCACAAAGAACACAAAGCTCACAAAGAAAAGAACGGTTTACCAATGCAAATCTTCGAGTTCTTTGTGCGCTTTGTGGTGAAAATCAAACTTTCGCGTAAGCCCTATCGTAATTCTCAGTCCCCATAATCCCTAAGCGCTATTTGGCATATTTCGCCAATTGCCCCGAGGGGTTGAGGATGGCAGTGAGGGCGGATTTGGGGATGACGACTTCTTGCGGGCCGACGGCGTAGGCGGCGACTTGATAGGCGTCGAAGTGCATCACCAGCCCGTTTTCGGTCACGCCCCAATTCTTAAAGTTTTCGGCCTTGGCGGTTGCGCCTTCTTTAAAGAAGCTATCGGCCAGCGTCTTTTCCAATTCTTGGTTGACATAGGTGGAGATGCTCTTGATGAAGGTTGTGCCGGGCTTAAACTGTTCTGACAACAACACCGGGGCGCGTTTGTCGAGGTCGTAATTGATGGCGACGCTGTTGGTATTGGGGTGGGCCGCACCCGCATAATACGAGAAGTAATTTAAGCGCAGACTGACATAGCTCTGGTTGAGGGTGAGTATGTCATAGCTGGTGTCTAGGCTGTTATGGCCTTCAAAGCCAGTTGGCTTGCCATTTTTGATAAATTCGGCTTTGTGTTTTGCCACCTCTTTGCTCAAAATACCTTCGATATAGTTGTTAAACGCCGTCACAGCCGCAGGCGATTTGCCGCCTTGCAATTTTGGCGTGTTGCGGTTAATCTCGTAAAACTGTTTCTCATTTTTGTCGCTGGTTGTCACCGACATCATTTTTAACTCTGGCACAGGGGTGGGGGTGAGCGTGGGTTTGGGCGGCACTGCTGTGGGTTTTCCAGCGCCGTCGCCGCTAGGGGATGTTGGCTTGGCGGGTGCAGTCGTTGGGCTGGGCAGTGGTGTTAAGGTCGGCAACGCCAAAGTGGGGGCAATGGTGGCGGTGGCGGCAGGTTTGGCGGTTGGGGTAGGTGTGCTTTGCGATTGCAACGCACTGCATCCTACCAAAGCGCCACTACTCAGTATGGCCGCTAAAAGGTAAGCACGAGTGGCACGTTGGGCAAAAAAAAGGTTATTCATAAATCGTATTTTCCTTTTTTAATTATAGTGATGTTGTTCAATGGGATGCGGTATCGGCGAAAATGTGGGTGGCGATAATGTGGGCGTGCTCGGTTGTGACGGCCTGCATGATGCGTTGACGGCTGGCGAGGGCGCTAGGCCGGTCTTTCCACGTCACAAGCCAATCCATGTGCGTAAATTCGAGCGGGAAATGAAAAAGGTCGCCGATGATGTAGGTGACGTCGTTGCCCGACTGCACACGCACTGCCTGATGACCGGGTGTTTCGCCGGGCGTGGCCCAAATTTGCACCCCATTGCCAAAATCAAGATCACCCTCGACCAGCACCAGCAGCCCAGCGTCGTGAATCGGCTTGAGGGTTTGCGCGATGACGGTGCTGGGGTCTTGCAATTCCGTTTGCACCATTTGGCTGTCCCAGTCGGCTTTGCCGAGGTAATGCTTGGCATTGGCGAAAATAGGCCGCCATTGCCCGTCAACGTTGCACGTCAGCCCGCTGATGTGGTCGGTGTGGGGGTGGGTGATGACCACATGTGTGATGTCGGCGGGCGCGATGTCATTGGCGGCCAATTGGGCCAGCAAGTTGGGCGGTTGTGGCACATTTTGTTGGGCGGTGGGCGAATCTGGCTCGATGCGTTCGTTGCTCGCATCTACCAGCAACGACATGCCGGGCGCGGCGACATGCACACAGTTCATGCTGGTCAATTGGTCATTGTTGAAAAAATCGGCGTATTGCGCCGCCTCGGCAATGCCTTCGACGGCGTAAAACTGCGATGGCTTGAACAGGAAGTGGGTGACGTTGAGGATGGAAATCATGATGGGCAATTGTTAATGGACAATGGACAATGGACAATGGACAATGGTTAATGGTTAATGGTATGAACTTAGGCTCAAGGCTCAAGGCTCATGGCTTAATTCACATGGCTCATGGCTCCCGCGACACTTCGACGACAAAACTTTGGCCGTTGCGTTTGCCCCAAAACCAATATTTGCCGGAGCCATATCGCACCGACCAAGCGGCGGGTTCGCAGCAATAGGCAAGATGGATGAGGTCAAATTCGGGGCCAATGACCTGTTGATTGTAGACCACCACATATTTGTCATTTTTCTTGCCAACGAAGATGAGCTTGCCGTCTAATTCAAACGGGCGGTGAGCGCTGTCGAGGCCAAGCGCTCGCCCCACCTCTTTGCCGTCGAAGATGATCGTGCCTTTGGCCCCGTCAACAAACTCCCAAGCGGCTTTGTCGCCGATGGTGCGTAGACCGATATTCGGGCTGAACGTGCCGTTTGCGCCGCATTGCGTGCCGACTAAGTTGGCATTTTTGTAAAAGTTAAAGCACTGTTTATCGGCAAAATACTCGCTTTTAAATTGAATGGTGCGATAGGTGTCGCTGCCGATTTTTAGCCGCAACTCGCCCGCCTGTTGGTCGGGCGCGGCGGTTGGGCTGGGCGCGGGCTTAAGATCGCCAAAGCAGTCACTCGCTTGTTGCCCGTTAAAATCGCCGTTGATGCTGCATTCGCGCCACACCAAATTGGCATTGGGGATATTGGTCATGGCGGGCACATCGAGCGCGGGCGGGGCAAGCACTGCCGTGCGGCTTTCGGGCGTCTCGGTCGGTGCGACCGTCGGCGCATAAATAATAGTAATGCCTACATCGCCCCCATTTCCTGCACGTGGCACGGGAGGGGCAGTGGCACAGGCCACCAGCATACACAGGGGTATTAACCAACAAACAAACCTTTGCATAAAAACCACTTACGAATTTGGGCTTGCGCCCGTCCATCTGAGGCAGTGGTGAGGTTGCGGTGACGAATAGATAAACCGATTAAGCCTGTCACAATACACATGACGTTACCTAAGGCTGTTCAAAAGTCGCCTCGTCATTCCCGCGAACGCGGGAATCCACAACGCGACAAGCACAAATCGAGTGGGTTGCGCCATTTTTTGCGGGCCTCGTTATGGATCTCCGCGTTCGCGGAGATGACGTATTAAGTGCAATGCTGACTTCTGAATAGCCTTGCATGACGTTACCTATCTATACGAATGATTATGACCGATTATAGGAAAAAGATGATGCAAACATGCTCATGCTTTAGTCGCAACTGTTGCGAATTTGAGGCTTTTGTAGATTTGAGAGACAGAGATGCAGCGGGGTTGCATTTTCATTCGATTTGCGCAAATAGGTATAAAATAAAACGATGCGAGTAACAACTTCCCCTGACTACACAGGTCAAATTATTGCGCTAATTACCAATATGCCTGTTGATCGTTTGCGTGAGGTGTATGAGTTTGTGCGTATGAAGTCATTTGCTGAGGAAGATGCCAAATGGGAGCAAGCCTTTGCTGAAACGCCCCCCGATCAATGGGTGTTATTGGCTGATGAACTCATGCAGGGTGAATCTACGGGGATTGTGGTCAAAGACGATATCCTTGTTCCTGCGCCAATGCAATCATGAAGTCTTGTGCAAAACCATCTTTTTGGAAAGCTTACGCAAAGCTCGACAAAAATGTAAAGCGTCGAGCCGCGAGGGTATATCAACTTTGGCTAAATGACCCCAGTCACCCCGGGCTTGAACTTAAACGTGTCGGTGTTTTCTACTCAGTGCGGGTTGATGGGCATCGTGTGCTTGGTTTTTTAGATGGCGATACGATGACATGGGTATGGATTGGCTCGCACGATGAGTATATGCGCTTAATTAAGCGAAAATAACTTGTTGACCTCACCTCATTCCCAAACCAACTGCGCCAGCACGGGCCGATGGTCAGAGCAGTTGTCCCAAGGCGCGAGGCGGGCAGCGTGGGTGCGCAAGTGGGCGGAATGGAAGACGAAATCAATGCGAGTCAGCCATTTGGGGATCCAGCGCTCGCCTCCATTCGGGTCGCCATTGTCAATGGGATGCTTGCCGGGGAAGGTGTGCCCCAGCCCGACGCCGGCCTCGACCCACGCATCGCGTAGCTCGGCCCGCACCAGATCGTAGGCATGACTATGGGCGGCGGCGTTGAAATCGCCCACCATAATAATAGGGGTGGTTTGCGCGGCCACAAAGGCGATAAGCGTGCGCACTTCGTCGGCGCGTTGTTTCATCGTAACGTGCATGTGCAGCAAATTGGTGGGCGGGGTCGAGATGGGGTGGGCGTTGATGAGGGTGAGGTCGCGCCCAGCGTAGCGCAGCCGCGCCACTTGGGGCGGGCCAATCCACACACCTTGCATATCGTGCGGCACGGGCTGTAATGGATAGCGGCTAAAAATGCCCATGCCGCTGTCGTCGGGCTGGGCCGCCAACAGACGATACGGGTAATGTTCGCCGAGCAGGGCGCACAAATCGTTAGCAGCGGCGCAGGTCAATTCTTGCAAACACACAATATCGGCATCGGCTTGCTGCAAGGCGGCAGCGGTGGCGTGATGCTTGGTGTTTTTGTTCAGCACATTCCATGTTAGCACGCGCAATGGGGCGGCGGCGGGGCTGGCTTTCGCCTCGCGTCCGAGGCGTCGCAACCCCAAGGGCCACACATTTGGCCCCAACACATAGGCCGCTATGAGGATGGCTAACCCGCAGGCCAGCCATGCGACCATTTGCCCAGACAGCACGGCCAGCCCCAACGCAAGCGGCAGCGGCACGAGCAAATACACCGCGAACGAATTGAGCAAAAATAGCCACCACCAACGGTCGGGCCAATAATGGCGACACAGCGCCCAAACGACCAGCCCCGCTGCATAGACCACGACGAGGCCAGTCAATACATCATTCCAATTCAATCAAAACCTGTCCTTTTTCAACCACTTGCCCAACGGCGCAGTTGATCTTGCACACGGTGCCATCGCGTGAGGCATTCACCCGTAGCTCCATCTTCATGGCCTCCATCAGCGCCAAAGTCGCCCCGCGCTTGACGACATCGCCCACCGCCACATTCACCTGACGAATCACGCCGGGCATGGGGGCCTCAACGCTGGTTGAGAGTTGAGAGTTGAGGGTTGAGCGTTTGGTGCTTGCTGTTGAGCGCTTGGTTCTTACTTCTTGTTTCTTGCTTCTTGGTTCTTGGCGCTTGCTTCTTGCCTCTTGTGCCACACCGATGCGGAAGCGGTTTTGGGCGTGCCAAGGCGATGTCGGGATCACAATCTGTGGTTCATTGCCCATTGCCCGTTGCCCATTATCCATTGTCAATTGTCCATTGTCCATTGTCAATTGTCCATTGTCCCCGCTCCATTCGGCAAAATGGGTTTCGATGAATTTGGTGGTGGTGTCCCCCGCCGCGAAGGCCGGATGATTGACAACGTCACGCAAGAAGGCGATGTTGGTGGTGATGCCCTCGATGTGATAGCCCGCCAAGGCGATGTCGAGCTTGCGGATGGCTTCGGCGCGGGTGTTGCCATGCACAATGAGCTTGGCGATCATCGAATCGTAATGCACACTGACCTCGCCGCCCTCGGCCATGCCGGTCTCGACCCGCGCCGCGGCTGGCTCGACCATGCGCGTGAGTTTGCCGATGCTGGGCATAAATTGGTTGGCGGGGTCTTCGGCGCAAATGCGGCATTCGATGGCGTGCCCGCGTGGCGCTTGGCCGGGCGCATTCAGCGCCAATAGGCTGGGTGGCAAGGCGTCGCCCATCGCCACCCGCAGTTGCAATTGCACCAAATCCAGCCCGGTCACCATCTCGGTGACGGGATGCTCGACTTGTAGCCGTGTGTTCATTTCGAGGAAGTAGAAGCGACGATCCGCGTCTACCAAAAATTCCATCGTGCCGGCGTTGGTGTAGCCGACCGATTTCGCCAATTGCACCGCCGCCGCCCCCATGCGCCCGCGCAGGTCGGCATCGAGCAAGGGCGAGGGCGATTCTTCGATGATTTTTTGATGGCGGCGCTGGATCGAGCATTCGCGCTCGAACAGATGCACGACATTGCCGTGATGGTCGCCAAACACCTGAATTTCGACGTGGTGCGGGTTGACGATGAACTTTTCGAGGAACACGCGCCCATCGCCAAAGGCGTTGAGCGCCTCGCGTTGGGCCGAGCTAATGGCCGCCAGCAGTTCGTCGGGCGAATTGACCAGCCTCATGCCGCGCCCGCCGCCGCCTGCGACGGCTTTGACGAGCAATGGACACTCGGAGAGAAATTGAGAATTTAAAATTGAAAATGAAGAATTGGCTGCGTTGTCCGAATTTTCCATTTTAAATTCTAAATTTTCAATTTCCAGCCCCGGCGGGATGGGGATGCCTGCTGCGACGGCGCTGGCGCGTCCGGCGGTTTTGCTGCCCATCGCTCGCATGGCGGCGGGCGGCGGCCCGACCCAAATTAATCCAGCGGCGATGACGGCCTCGGCAAAATCGGCATTTTCAGACAAAAAGCCATAGCCGGGGTGAATGGCATCGCAGCCGCGTTCGCGGGCGGTGGCGATGATGGCATCGCCGCGCAAATAACTTTGCGCCGAGGGCGGCGGGCCGATCAGCACTGCTTCGTCGGCTTGGCGCACATGCAGACCGTTGGCGTCGGCCTCGCTGTAAATGGCGACGGTGGCGATGCCCATCGCCCGACACGTGCGGATGATGCGACAGGCGATTTCGCCGCGATTGGCGATGAGGAGTTTGTGGATGGATGGCATGGGAGAAAGTTGCAAAGTGGCAAGGTTGCAAAGTGGAAAGTGGAAAGTGCAAAGTGCAAAGTGGAAAGTGCAAAGTGGAAAGTGGAAAGTGGAAAGTGCAAAGTAAAAAGTTATTTCCTACTTTGCACTTTGCACTTTGCACTTTCAACTATAAATTCGTGGCCCCGCCGTCAACGACGAACATCTGGCCGGTGACGCCGCTGGCATCGGGCACGGCGAGGGCGACGACGAAATGGGCGACTTCTTCGGGCATGAGGCGGCGGCCTAGGGGGGTGGCGTTGGCCTCGACCTCGCTAAATTCGCGGCCTAGACGCTGGGCGTCGTAGCTCAGGCGTTTGTCGTTCATGAGCGATTTGGTCACGCCCGGGCATACGGCGTTGCAGGTAATGCCGCTCTTGGTGAACTCGACCGCAATCGAGCGGGTGAGGCCGATGAGGCCGTGTTTGCTGGCGGCGTAGGCCGCGCCATGCACTGTGCCGGTTTTGCCCGAAATCGAGGCGATGTTGATGATGCGCCCATAGCCGCGAGGTTGCATTTTTTTGACTGCGTGTTTGCACAGCCGAAACGGCGCGACGAGGTTGGTGCGCAGGGTCAGGTCGAAGAAATCATCGGCAAAGTCGGCGAAAGGCATGGGGCGGGCGCTGCTGCCGATACCGGCGTTGTTGACAAGAATTTGAATGGGGCCAAGCGCGGCCTCGGCTTGGTCATAAAACGCATCGGCCTTGTCGTAATCGGTGATGTCGAAAGCAGCGGTCAGGCATTGCCGGCCCAGCGCCGTGATCTCGGCGGCGGTGGCTTGCAATTCGGCTTGGTCGCGCCCGCTGATGGCGAGGTTTGCGCCTTCTCGCGCCAGCGCAATGGCAATGGCTTTTCCGATGCCGCGGGAGGCGCCGGTGACGAGGGCGGTTTGGTTGGTGAGTTTCATTGGGGGGATTTTATCGTATTGCGGTTGACGGCAGCGACTTTGACAGGGCGTAGACGTGAACGTAAACGTCTACGTTTGCGTTTACGTCTACGATCTCGGGGTTTTGCGGATGGGAATTCTCGTCGACGTCGACGTCGACGTCGACGAAGTGTTACGCTGGCGTAGACGTAGACGTAAACGTGAACGTGAACGTTTACGTTTACGTTTACGTCTACGATCTCGGGGTTTTGCGGATGGGAATTTTCGTCGACGTCGACGTCGACGAAGTGTTACGCTGGCGTAGACTTTGACGGGGCGTAGATGTGAACGTCTACGTTCACGTTTACGTCTACGATTTCGGGGTTTTGCGGATGTGACGGGGCCGTCAGGATGACGGCGTTACGGGCTGAAAAATAAACCCGCGTAGCGGGTGTTGTTATGTGGAATGGCGATTGATCGCCATTTGAGCGCGATTTTCTCAAAATTGCCTTGGAAGCAAATCAACTTCGACGGCGACGAAGTGTTACGCTGGCGTAGACGTAGACGTAAACGTGAACGTGAACGTCTACGTTTGCGTTTACGTCTACGATTTCGGGGTTTTGCGGATGTAACGGGGCCGTCAGGATGACGGCGTTACGGGCGGGGTGTTAAAATTGCCGCGCAATTCCGGCATGAACGACGACCCCTTGATTGCCCTCTACGATTTCATCCGTGACCACTTCAGCCTCGAAGAGCTTGAAGTGTTGTGCTTTGGCACGGTTGGGCATGACATGATGCAAAACTGGAAGGGCGCGGGCCACACCCGCGACAAAATTGGCATGGAGTTGATCGGGTATTGCAAACGTTACGGCGTAACCGACAATTTGCTGGCGAATGTGCAAAAGGCTCGTCCCGCACCTTACGCCGAGAAATTTCCACCGATGGTGATCAGCAAGCCGAGCAAGAAAGCGCGTGACCCGAAACAGGTGTTTATCAGCCATTCGAGCAAGGATGCCGAGATCGCGCATCGGCTGGCGGATGATTTGCGCCGGATAGGGCTGCGGGTGTGGATTACGCCCGGCAGCATTTTGCCGCTCGAGGCGTGGGAGGACGCGATTGAACGCGGGCTGGATGAGAGCGGGCGGTTTGTGCTGCTGGCCTCGCCCAATGCTGCGCAATCGGATTGGGTGAAACGCGAAACCCGTGAGGCGTATAGGGCTGAACAACAAAATTACATGCGGCTTTACCCGCTCATGATCGAAGATTGTGATCTGAGCGACATCTATCGCTGGCTGGATAAGCAAGCCATACATTGTCATATTGAGCGTTACAACGACGGCTTGCGTGAATTGTTGACTGCGATGGGGATTGTAGACCACGAGGCTGAGGCGCGACTGTTGAAGGCCGAAGTAGGCAAGCTGAAGACGCAACTGAGCCATGCCCAAGATGAGCGTGATGAGGCGAGGCAAAAACTAAAGCGCACAGCGGCTGAGTTGGACGAAGCCAACCGCACCCGCGATCAATTACGCACCGATTTACAAACCGCCCAAACGCAAATTGCGCAACTGGATGCCGAGCTAAAAGCCAAACTCTCTGAATTGGCGACCTTGACCGACGAAAAGCGAGCATTGCAACGCGAACGAGATGCGGCATTAGCGAAACTGAGCGCCCCGCCAGTGCCACTAAGTGTCAAACCCAGCAACAAAGACCGCCATATTTTGAAACTTGCCAAAGATGTTGGGATTGAATTTATTCGCATTCCCGCTGGTGAATTTTTGTATGGTGAAGACAAACACAAGCTCAACCTGCCCGAATATTGGCTGGGCAAGACGGTGGTGACGACGGCGCAGTATTTGGCCTTTGTTAAGGCGACGGGGCATAAGGCGCATGATTATTGGAATGGGAATTTGGCGGATAAATTAAAGCATCCGGCGGTGTATGTGAATTGGGATGATGCGCAGGTGTTTTGTGCTTGGGCGAGCAAGCTGAGCGGGCAGAAGGTGAGCCTGCCTACTGAACAGCAATGGGAGAAGGGAGCGCGTGGCACAGATGGATGTGAATATCCTTGGGGTGATGAGTCGCCGAATGCGATGCGGGCGAACTATGATAAAGGATGGGAGATTGAAAAACTAGCGCCAGTGGGAAGTTACAGTCCGGTTGGCGATAGCCCTTATGGGCTGCAAGATATGGCGGGTAATGTGTGGGAATGGTGTGCGGATTGGTATGACGATGGCAAAACTTATCGAGCACTGCGTGGCGGGGGCTTCAACGGCTACGAAGACGACGTGCGCGTTTCCGACCGCAGCGGCGGCTATCCGGACGGCCGCGTCAGCACCTTCGGTTTTCGGCTTGTGTATGGCGTGTTCCCTATGATGAACCGCTGAAGCCTCTGATTTCTGAAACTCTGGGCCTTTGGCTCCTTCGGCAAGCTCAGGACAGGCTTCCGGGGGGTCTGGGGGCAAAGCCCCCCAGCGCGGTTTTTTTGAGGGCGGGAGATAGGGTTAGGCGAAAATATCGGCAATGGCAAATTCGCAAGCGGGCAAGATTGAAGATTGCAGCGTGTCGCCCATGCCAAATTCGCCAAAGTGGGTATACAGCACTTCCTCGTTGTCTTGCGATTCTCGCGCCAGCGCATAAACTGTGATACTGCGTGTTTTGGGGTTGGCGATCCAATATTCGCGCACCCCGGCCCGTTCATAGGCGCTAAATTTCACCACGCGGTCATAGCGGTCGCTGCCGGGCGAAAGCACCTCGACCACCAGATCGGGCGCACCCTCGAAAATTTGCAGGTCACGTTGTGGCACACGCTCGGTTGCAATAAATAACACGTCGGGCTGCACCGGCTTGGCAATGTTCGGCAGGTGCACCTCGAAGGGTGCGGCAATGACGACGCCGTAATCGTGGGCTTCAATACACGCCCCGATACGGCGCACTAATTTTGATACAGTATATTGGTGTTGATAGGAAGGGGCGTTTGCCACGTAAAGTTCCCCGTCAATAATTTCATAGCGCTTGCCGTCCTCCGGCAACTTGAGATAGTCGGCGTAGGTCCAAATTTTGTCTGGAAGCTGCATGTCGCGCCAGCGCACCACAGCGGGTTTTGGCAAAGTCATTACGGTCATAGGCATGGCTCCGAGCTTAAGTCTACTACATTAAACCGCCGAGATCTTTTAACCCGCCGAGGTCTTTAAGACCTCGGCGGTTTGGCTGCTCACCGCTCCATTGCCAGCAAACGCAAGGCCGCGTCCTCGCCGACCGGCATGACCGACAGCCGGTTGCCCTTGCGCAGCACCACCAGATCATCGGGGGTGAAATGTTGGCGCAGCGCCTCCAGCGTGATGACTTGGGCAAATTTCTCGACAAACTGCACCCGCACCGTCCACCAGCGTGGCGCGGCGCGGCTGCTTTTGGGGTCAAAATACTTCGACTTCGGGTCGAACTGTGACGGGTCAACGACATTGCCCTCGACCACCTTGCACAGTCCGGCAATGCCGATCGGGTCAATATTCGAGTGATAGAAAAACATCACATCGCCCACCCGCGCCGATTGCAAATAGTTGCGGGCCTGATAATTGCGCACCCCGTCCCACACGGTCTCGTGGTGGCGCTGCAAATGTTCGATGCCAAATACATCGGGTTCGGATTTAATGAGCCAGTAATTCATAGGAAGGAGGAAGGTTGCAGAGTTGCAGAGTTGCAGGGTTGCAGGTTGCAGGTTGCAGAGTTGCCACTTGCCACTTTGCCACCTGCCACCTGCAACTTTGCCACTTTGCAACCTGCCACTTTTATAAAACACTTGTCATGAGTTGCGCCACCACATCATAGCGCCCGAAGGCGGGGATGATGTAGAGGCCGTGAAGGAGCGGGCGCAGGTCGGCGATGACCTCTTGGGCGATGAGGCGGCCTTCGGTGCGGGTTTTGTTGCCCGCCGCCCGCAGCCGCGCAAGAATGGCATCGCTCATGACCACGCCCGGCACTTCGTTGCGGAAAAATTCGGCGTGGCTGACGCTGGCCAGTGGCAAAATACCGGCAATGATGGGCAAACTCAGCTTGCCATACTGCCGCTCGTAAAAAGCCACGAAGCGGCTGGCCTGTGCCGCATCGAATACTGGCTGGGTGAGCGCAAAATCGGCCCCGCAGTCAATTTTCTTTTTGAGCAGCCGCGCCTCTTTCTCCATCGCCTCATCATCGGGCGGGGTCAAATTCATCGCCACGCCGACAAAAAAGCCGCACGGCGAGCCAATCGCCGCGCCCGAACTCTCTTGCCCGCGATTAAAGCGCGTTTTCACCATTTGCACCAAGCCCGTCGGCACAATATCGTGGTGGTCGCTGGCTTCGGGGTAATCGCCGATGCGGTTGGGATCGCCCATCGTCACAAACAAATTGCGAATGCCCAGCCCGTGCGCCCCGAGCAAATCGGATTGCACGCGCAGCAAATTGCGCCCGCGCACCGGAAAATGCAGCACTGTCTCGATGCCGACATGGTCTTGCACCCGCGCTGCCAGCGCCATACCCGCCATGCGCATCCGCGCCATCGGCGCATCGGCGATATCGAGCACGGTGGCGCCCGCATCTTTGAGCAGCCGCGCCGTTTGCTCGACCTCGTGGGTGTCGTAGCCTTTGGGCGGCTCGATCTCGACCGTCACCACAAATTTGCGGCGTTCAAGCGCTTGGGCAAGCTGGGTGGGCGGCAGGGGTGAGCGTTGAGCGTTGAGTGTTGAGTGTTGAGCGGCAGGTTCCGCCTCGATTTTCAGGGCTTCGCTGCGCACACGCACATCGAGGGCGCGGCGCATGGCGGCGGTGTGATCGGGCGTGGTTCCGCAGCAGCCGCCCACCAAGGCGCAACCGGCATCCAAAAAACGGTTGGCGTAATCGGCAAAATAGGTCGGCGTGGCCGGATACATGAGGCGGCTGCCGCGTTGCTCGGGGAAACCGGCGTTGGGCATGGCCGAGAGCAGCGGCAATTTTTCGCCTGCGGGCACTTTGGCCTGAAAAGCCAAAGCCATGTGCTCGATCACGTCTAACATGCGTTGCGGGCCGGTTGAGCAATTGGCCCCCACCGCATCGGCCCCCAATTCGCGCAGCCGCAAGGCGACATCGGCGGGCGAGTGCCCGCTCCACGTGCGGTTGTCGCGGCCAAAGGTCATGTGGGCCAGAATGGGCAAATTGCACACGTCACGCGCGGCGCGAAAGGCTTGCTCGATCTCGCCGAGGTCCACCATCGTTTCCAGCACAATCACATCCACGCCAGCTTGGGCCAAGGCGGCAATTTGCTCGCGGAAGGCGTCGTATGCCTCGGCGGGCTTGACTGTGCCCATCGGCGCCAGGCTGACGCCCAGCGGCCCAACCGATCCCGCCACAAAGGCCGCGCGCCCACTGCGCTGCACGGCCTCGCGGGCCAGCCGCGCCCCCGCCGCGTTAATGGCGGCGATGTCGGCGTTGTGGCCCATTTGTTGCAAGCGGTAGCGGTTTGCGCCAAAGGTGTTGGTCTCGATGAGATCGGCCCCGGCAACGGCATAACTGTGATGAATCTCGCTGACGAGGTGCGGGCGGGTCAGGTTGAGCAGGTCGAACGGCTCATCAAAACTCACCCCCCGCGCATGGATTTGCGTGCCCATTGCGCCATCGAGCAAGAGCGGGCGGGTGCGTAGTTGAGATAGAAAATCCATAGTGTTTGTTTTGTGACAAGGTGAGGGAGGTGACAGGGTGACAAGGTGATTGGGTCACCCCCTCACCTTGTCACCCTGTCACCCAATCACCTCTTTTGCCAATTGTAAAAGCGCTTGGGCGCGGTCTTGGGGAGTGTTTTTGCTGATGAAATAGGCATCGAGCAGTTCGAGCGGCGATTTTGCCTCTGGGTTGGCGATGCCGATACGGGTGCGGTTGTCGCGCTGCACATCACGGGCGATGCCAGCCACGAAATTTGCGCCTTTCAGCGCCGATTCCACCTCTTTGGGTTTGAAATGCACCTCTTGCGGCGCGGTCAATTTGACCCGCACCCGCACCACTGCGTCGGTCACGTCGTGGCGTTCGATGGCCCGCAGCACCGCGTCGGTGGGCGTGTCGCCGTCGCTGGTGGCATCCACATCAATGGTGAGAAATCGCCGCACCTTGACCGGCACAAATTGCCACGTGGTCGCGCCGCGTCGCAATTCGACCCAGCAAAAGCCCTTGGCCTCGCGTTCTTCGCTAAAATCAATGCGTTCGAGGCTGCCCGAATACACAATGGGCGGTTTTTGCTCGCCGTTTAGGCTTTGGTGTTTGTGAATGTGGCCGAGCGCAACATAATCAATATTCGGGTGCGACAGCGCCGCGATGCTGATGATGGCGTCGCGGCCCACCATTACGCCGCGCTCAGAGCCAAAGCTTGCCCCGCTGACGGTGAAATGCCCGGCCAAAATGAGCGGCAAACTGGCATCGGCTTCCTTTGCCAGTCGCTGAATTTCTTCTTCGACCAATTTTTCCAGCTCGCGGTCAAGTTGCTCAATCGTCATGCGGCGATATTGCGGCTGGGTATCGTCGTTGGTGTCGAGTTGCAGCAAGCGCGAGCGCAACGGCCAAGGCACAGTGCCTACTTGTGCCACCCCGCGCTTGGTTTGAATGCGGTGCAATTGTTCGCGTGTGCCGACGACGACATTGGGCACATCTAGCGTGCGAAAAACGTCGAGGCTGGTGGCGCGTTTGTCCATCAGCGGCATGTCGTGG
>JAHBAL020000215.1 GCA_018500105.2 Anaerolineae bacterium | reverse complement strand
ATATGTGTATAAGAGACAGGGTTTGGCTCGCTCAAATTACCCTCCAATCGCCAGCACGGGTTCGCCCAACACCGCCAGCTTGGGTCGAATGCCGAGACCGGGCGCGGTCGAGGCCGCCATTCGCCCCTTCACACGCTGCGGCGCACCCTCGGCGGTGCTTACTGTGACATAGCTGTTAAAGTCGGTGGTGGTAAACAGCAATTCGGGTGGCGTGCTTTGGGCCAAATGCGCAATGGCGGCGGTGGCAATATCGCCACCCCATGAGTCTTCGAGCGTCATGGCAATACCCATGCTGACGCACAAATCACGGGCTTGGCGAATTTTGGTCAGCCCGCCAAATTTGCTGATCTTCAAATTGACCACGTCCATCGCCAAATCGGCTTTGGCCCGCAGCAAGACATCGAGGCCGTCAATATTTTCATCCAACACAAACGGATGTGGGCATTGACGACGCACCGCCAAACATTCTTCGTAGGTCAGACACGGCTGTTCGATATACACATCCACATCGCGCACGGCCTTTGCCACCCGCACCGCTTCGTGCTGCACCCAACCTGTGTTGGCATCGGCAATGAGGCGGTCGCCCGTCTGCAATTTTGCCGCCACCGCGTGAATCCGCGCAATATCCACATCGGGGTCGCCACCCACTTTGAGTTGAAAACGATGATAGCCCTCGGCGCGATACCCGGCCACTTTGGCCGCCATTTGCTCTGGCGATTCTTGCGAAATGGCGCGGTAGAGCGGCACATCATTGCCATAACGCCCGCCCAATAGCTCGCACACCGGCAGCCTGCTGGCTTGGCCCAAAATATCCCAACAGGCAATGTCAATCCCGCTTTTGACATATGGGTGGCCCTTCAGCGCCGCGTCCATTGTGCGGTTTAGCTTGGCGAGTTGGCGCGGGTCTTGGCCGAGCACATGCGGCCCTAGCTCGCGCAAACCGGCCCGCACCCCATCGGCGTAGGCCGGCAAATAAAACGGGCCGAGTGGGCACACTTCGCCATAGCCAATCAGGCCGGCATCGGTCTCGACCTGCACAATGGTGCTGTCGAAAATGGTGACCGATTTGCCGCCGCTCCATTTATACGTCGTTTCATGCAGAGGTAATTCGACTCGATAGGCAAGGATGCGCGTGATTTTCATGGGTTTGGCATGTCATTATAGAAGGTTTGTTTTCATTAATACCTGATTGCCGGGTTTCGCGGGCGAAGCATAACGCCAGATCACGGTCTATAATATTGATAGAACGCAATGACAATCTCTATGCCAATTCCGCCACGGCAAAAAATTATCGCGCTGGTCAACGAATTGCCCAACGAGAGCTTGCCGTTGCTCGCCCAGTTTGTCGAGTTTCTTAGCTCGCAAGTGCCACGCACAAATACGGTCAAAACAAAAAAAAACACCGATATTGTTGTGGCAGATACGGCTGTGCATCTTAATTATCCGACTGTCTCTGTGCCAGCTAAGCAGCTACAATCATTAATCAGCCTATTACCGGCTATGGGCGGCGATGCACTTGCAGATTCAGAGGCGCTTTACGATAATCCCTGATGCGGTGGAATGATAAATCTATGCGCGTTGTCATTGATACCTCTGTATTGGTTGGAATGCTGGTGCCCAACGATGTTTGGCATTCACAAGCAATCGAGTTGTATCAAACATTGGTTGAATCTGGAGATGAGGTTATCTTCCTCGATTGTGTTATTGCAGAAAGTATTAGTGTGATCACACGGCGCTTACGCGAGAAAAGACAAATAGTCCAAGCCGATGATATTCTTAACCGAATTATGACGCAGTTTCCGGCGGAATTGATCACTTGGGTGTTACCAGATGTGCCAACCTATTACGCTGAAATTGTAGCGTTGATACAAGCCAGTACTCACCGGCTAAATTTTAATGATGCGCTTATTGCCACCGTATGCAGCAAGCGACAAATAGAAGCAATTGCCAGTTTTGACAGTGGGTTTGATCTAATTGTCGCGCTTAAGCGGTTGTGCTAATTTAATTAAGGCTGTTCAAAAGTCAGCATAGCGCTCAATACGTCATCTCCGCGAACGCGGAGATCCATAACGTTGTAAGCAAAAATACAACAAACTCGTAAAATTGTGTCAGTGGGGTTATGGATTCCCGCGTTCGCGGGAATGACGAGGCGACTTTTGAACAGCCTTGTGTGCTAATTACGCTTTGCTGACAACTCAAGTGGATTGATTGGCAAGCTTTTGTTTGCTAGCACGTCTACCAACATTCGATCCACTTCTGGCATACGGGTTGCGATTCGAATGTGGTGTGGGTAGCCAAACGAGGTGCAATTGCGCACACGAATGCCCAGCGCCAGCAGCCGCGCTGCGGTTTGGGCGGCGTCATCTACCTGAAGCATAAAATAATGAATGCCGCTTGGCTGCGCCCCCAACGCCAGCGCCAAGTTGTTGGCCCACGCCCGCACTTGCGGCATGGTGCGCCGCAAAAAATCGCCTTGGTCGGGCAAGGCCGCCAACACCGCCGCCGTTGCCGATGGGATGGCCCACGCCGGTTGGGCATTTTGTAACTGTTGGGCAGTGTCGGGGTGTGCCAGCACATAAGCCAGCCGCATGCCCAACAATCCATGCGCCTTGCCGGGTGACCACACGCGAATGAGGTTGGGCTGGCAAGGCCAATCATAAACATCGGCGGCGAAGGGCGCGTAAGCCTCATCCAAAACCAGCAGCGTTTGTTCGTTTGCCAGCAATGGGGCCAATTGGGCTGGCGAATAGAGATGCCCACTGGGGTTGTGTGGGTTTGATAGATACACAACGGTTTGAAAATGCTGCCGCAAGGTCGCGGCAAAGGTGGTCAGGTCGGCCTGACGCGGGGTGATCGTTAATCGCCCGCGTTGCAACGCCACCGCCCGCTCAAATTCGCCAAACGGCGCACCTAGGCTATACACTGCGTCGTCGGGGCTGATTACCCGCGCAATACGATGCAATAATTCGCTCGCACCTACGCCAAGCACCACACCATCTACCGGCCAATGGTGCATGTTTGCCAGCGCCGTGCGGGCGACGGTGTAATAGGGGTCGGGATAGCCGACCAAATCGGCCTCGCGCCAAATTTGCATGAGCGCGGGGTTGGGGCCAAGCGGGTTGGTGTTGACCGAAAAGTCGGTGATATTTTCGTTGGCGGCTTGCGGGCCGCCGTGAGTGGCGCGGGGCAATAGGGGTAAGTGGTTGAGCATTGAATTGTGGCGTTTTTATTTACACCGTGTAGCGTTTGTGCCAACTGGCTGGAAAAGTCAATTTATTGGCATAAACAAAACGAATGAGCTGTCCATGATGCTGGATTTCGTGCTCAAGTAGGTCAAAGGCGAGCGTGATTTGGGTGTCGCTCAATCCGTCGAAACTGAGATTGCTCATGTGTTGATGGGTTGTTTGTAGCGCGGCAATGACCGATTGTTTCATACGCGGCGTGCTGAGGCTACAGCTAAATCCGTTCCAAGCGCCCATTTCGATTGCCTTGAGATAACTTTCGCGGGCACCAACCATGCACCACAATTGCCCCGCGATTCGGTTCGACGGCAGGTTGGGCAAATCCAAATTTAGGGCTGCTTCGTCCAGATGATCAACAAGGTCATGGGTGAGTGTGAAGGCACGATCTAATTTTGATTTTAGCTGTTTAAACATCTTTGTTTGCTCCAAAATTAATATATAAAATGCAACGCTGCGATCAATACCAGCACCCCAACCCACGCGGCACGGGCGCACAGGGCGATGGCGCGGGTAATATCGGCCTTTTGCGGGTCGGGCAATTCGCGCCCCAGATTGTATAAATTGCGTTTGGTCAGCCGCACGCCCAATGCGCCAGCGGCGGCGCTCATGGGTTGGCCGGCGTTGGGCGAAGGCGTGCTGAGGCCATCGCGCCACCAAATTTGCCATGAGCGGGCGTTGCCAGAACAAACACAAATGAGCAGGGCCGTCAGTCGTGACGGGATGAGATTGAGCATGTCGTCCAGCCGTGCCGTCCATTTGCCAAAATATTCGAGTTCGGGGGTGCGATAGCCCCACATGGCATCGGCGGTGTTGGTGTAGCGATACAGCGCGGCAAATGCCAAACCCAGCGGTAGGTCGGGGCCGCCCACGAGTTGCCCGATCACAAACCAAAACAGCGGCGCAATCAGCGAATCGCTCAAATTTTCGGCCACCGATTCAATCGTCGCCCCGCATACTTCGGCTTCACTCAGGTCGCTGGTATTGCGGCTAACCAAATGCCACGATAGCATTTTGCGCATGGCTGGCAAATCGGGCGCGGTCATCACCTCGGCGGCGGCTTCGCGTAGCGCCCGCCATGCAATGAGCGGCTTTAGCAAAATGGCAGTGGCGAGTAAATTGAAAATGTAAAAGGTAAAAGGAAAAATTTGGGGGAGTAGTAGCGTTATCCAAAAAACAATAATTGCCCCGCCGAGCCATGCGGCTGTGCCTGCCAAAAACGTGGGCGGCAATTTTTTGCGGGCATAACGCAAATAATTGCCCATCCAAATAACCGGATGCAGCCGCACGGGCGGCTCGCCCAGCCATAAATCGAGAAGCCAAGTGATGAGGATAATCATAAAGAAAGGCCGGAGGATGAACTTACTCGTTACTTTAGGACTTACGCGAAAGCTTGATTTTCACCACAAAGCACACAAAGAACTCGAAGATTCGTATTGGTAAACCTTTCTTTTCTTTGTGAGCTTTGTGCTCTTTGTGGTGAAATGTTTTTAATGCGAGTAATTCCTAAAGTAATGAGTAAATTCATCCTACAATCACCTACGACATGCCGCGACAAAACGCGCTGCAAGTTCTGGCTTTGCCAGCCAGTGCAAATGCACATATGAGGCCAACGTGTTGTTGATGGCTGCGCCTTCAGTTTGCCAAGGCGCAGGTTGAGCAGCCCGATACAGCGGCTGCAAATGGGCGGGTTGGTTGGCCCATGTTGAATAATGAAATTCATGCCCGCGCATGGTTTCGCCAGCCCGCCACAGCCAATTGTCTTGTAGGGCGGCGACCTCGCGGTAGCCCAAATTCAGGCGCGGCGACATATGCGATGCGCCCGGTAATGCGCCAACCATCATGTGACATTGACCCTGTTGGTCAAT
Organism: Anaerolineae bacterium; assembly: GCA_018500105.2. Taxonomy (GTDB): domain Bacteria; phylum Chloroflexota; class Anaerolineae; order J036; family Brachytrichaceae; genus AQU-03. The sequence continues at coordinate 2,354 of JAHBAL020000215.1, read as the reverse complement.
AATGCGCTCGGTCAAATACATTAATCCGCCGCATTCGGCGTAAATGGGCATACCGGCACGGCTGGCGGCGAGGATACTTTGACGCATGGCGACATTTGCCGATAGATCACTTGCGTATAGCTCTGGAAAGCCGCCGCCGAGATAAAGGCCGTGCGTCCCGTCGGGCAAGGCTGTATCTGTCAACGGGCTGAAAAATTCAAGTTGTGCGCCCGCTTCGACCAACAAATCTAAATTGTCGTCATAAATAAACGAAAATGCAGCGTCACGGGCGATTGCAATTCGGCACGACTGGCCCGAATGGGTAAGCCGACTCGCCGCTGTGCCATCGCTTGGCAAGGTGTTGGGGGCGCGATTGGCTAAGGCCAGCAAAGCCTCAAGCTGGATGCTATTTTCAATTTGGCGCTGCACGTCGGTCAGCCAAATTTTCCATTGCCCAGCCTCGCTGGTGGGCACAAGCCCAAGATGGCGTTCGGGCAAAGCGAAGGCATCGTTGCGAACTAAATGCCCCAACATCGGTGGTGCAGCGATAGATTCGGCGGCCTGCGCGATCAGTTTGGCGTGTCCGGCGCTGCCGACTCGGTTTGCCACGAAGCCGCCAATGTGCAAACGCGGGTCAAAATCGGTAATGCCTTTCACCAACACGGCGGCTGTGCGGGCCATGGCGCGGGCATCCAGCACCAATACAATTGGCGCATCGAGCAACCGCGCCACATGCGCCGCGCTGCCCACGTCGTCATCGGCGGCCTTGCCATCAAACAAACCCATCACCCCTTCAATGATCGCCAGATCAGCATGTTTACAACGCCGCACAAACGATTCGCGCACTTGCTCTGGCGATAGCATCCACGTGTCGAGGTTGTGGCATGGCGCACCCGCCGCCAATGCGTGATACGACGGGTCAATATAGTCAGGGCCGATTTTGAAGGGCGCAACGCGCAAGCCTTGCGCTCGGTAAGCCGCAATTAAGCCTGCTGTTAACGTGGTTTTACCAGCGCCACTGTGGGTTGCGGCGATGATCATACGTGGAATGTTCATTTTTTTTCATTCTCCATTTTCAATTTTAAATTTTTCTGCCACGCCATCTCCATCCAATCCTCCAAATCACCACCGAGTTTGGCGAGTTCGGCTAGCAAGCGTTGCTTCATATCGTCATCGGCAGCCCACATGCCGCGCTCAATCGCCTCGAGCAAGCGCCGTAACATGCTTTGCAAGGCCCAAGGGTTCGATTGCTTGAGAAAATCTTGCACTTGCGCATCCAGCGTATATTTCTCAGCCACATCTTTATATTGCCAATCGTCCAGCACTTCGCTGGTAGCATCGTAGCCAAACAAATAATCAACCGTTGCCGCCATCTCAAGCCCGCCTTTATAGCCATGCCGCATCATGCTCTCGATCCATTTCGGGTTGACCACACGGCTGCGAAAGACGCGCGTGCTTTCGTCGCGCAAATCGCGCACTTTGCTGCGGGCAGGGTCGCTGCTGTCGCCAAAATAGGCTTTGGGCGCGGCCCCGCTAAAGCTGCGAATGGCCGCGATCATGCCGCCGTGAAATTGCAAATAATCATCGCTGTCGTAAATATCGTGTTCGCGGTTGTCTTGATTTTTTATCGCCACTTGTGTGACGCGCAACACCTGCTTAAACTCGTCTCGCGCATCCACGCCAAACGCCTCGCGGGTATAAGCATAGCCGCCCCATGCCACAAACGCTTGGGCAAAATCGTTCGTATCTTGCCAGTTGCCCTCTTCAATGAGCGGCAAAATGCCTGCGCCATACGCGCCGGGTTTGCTGCCAAAAATGCGGTAACGGGCGCGGCTAAGCGCCTCGCTGTCGTTTAGACCTTGGGCCAACAATCGCGCCCGTTCGCTGACAAAATAACGGAGCACCGCATTTTGATTGAGCGGCTCGTCGCATTCGGTCGCCAATTTCACCGCGTCGTCCAACATCTCGATCAAATGCGGGTAGGCATCGCGGAACATGCCGCTGATGCGCATCAGCACATTGACACGCGGGCGACCCAATTCGCTGAGCGGGATGAGTGTCACGCCAGTCACGCGGCGGTTGGCGCTTTGCCAAATCGGGCGCACGCCCATCAGCGCAAGGGCTTGGGCCACATCGTCGCCGTGCGTGCGCATGGCGCTGGTTCCCCACAAGGTTAATCCCACCGTTTCGGGGAACTTGCCGGTTTCTTGGCGATAGCGCTCAATGCTTTGCTCGGCCAAACTTTGGCCGACTTGCCACGCAATTTGGCTGGGCACGGCGCGTGGATCGAGTGAATAGAAATTGCGGCCTGTCGGCAATACATGCGCCATGCCACGGGTGGGCGCACCACTGGGGCCTGTCTCTTATACACATCT
>JAHBAL020000527.1 GCA_018500105.2 Anaerolineae bacterium | reverse complement strand
TTTAATTCTGCTATCTCATTTTCCAATGCCATATACTTGCTTACTTACTCTAGTTTAACTCACTTTTTAGGGAAGCTGCGCTCCCCCCTAAGCTTTTACCGAATCTGTATGTTTAACGCCGAATTGAGGTGTAGAGACGGGTCGGTGACCCGTCTAATTTTGCCATATCAAGGCCGAAGCCGCAAAAAGGCAAATCGCCCGTCAGCGCAAAAGACGGGTCACCGACCCGTCTCTACATCAAAACCCATCACGTTCACTTTGATTAAGCGATTGGTATTATCTTCGTGCGCTTCGTGGTAAAAATAAAGCCTTGGGTCAGGCTTATAAGTAAGAAACACCGGTCAATTTTTCTGATAACGCCCAAAACCGCTTCAGCCCAGCAGTATCATCAAGGAAGTTATTGCATTTTTGCTCGGCTGGGTAACCGCGCAAGCGCATGGTTCTAGGCCCATAAAAGACGCCGCCCTTCGCCTGTGGCGCAGTGGACGCATAAAGCTGAGGCAGAACGCCCATGCCCATATCCTGACCAATTAAGGGACCCGCCACGCTATACAGGATACGCTCAATCAGCGGTGCACCCGATTGACTCAAGCTGGTTGTTTGCAGATTGCCCATGACGAGACCGGGATGTGATGCGTTGGCAATAGTGTCGTGACCGGCTGCTTTGAGCCTGCTATTCAGCTCAGTGGCAAATGCTGCATTTGCCAATTTGCTCTGACCATATGCGCCCCATCTGCTGTAGCTTCGCTTGCCCATGAAGTCATCGAAATTAATCGCGCCGCTAAAGGCGGCGCTGGACGAGACGTTGTGGATGCGGGCGTCGGGGGTGCTTGTCAGCAGAGCGATTAGGTGACCCGTAAGGGCGAAGTGGGCGAGGTGGTTTGTGCCAATTTGCATCTCGAAGCCATCAGCCGTTTCCGATTGCGGAACCGCCATGATCCCGGCATTGTTTAGCAACAGATCAAGGCGATGATACTTCGCCTTAAATGCGTCTGCGAAGGATTTCACAGATGCAAGGCTGGTGTTGTCCAGCGACATCACCTCAACGTTGGCATTGGCGTGCATACGCTTCACGTCCGCCATTGCCTCTTTCGCTTTTGTCATGCTGCGGCACGCCATTACGACCGTAGCGCCTTTGCCGGCGATTGCTTTGGTGGATTCCAAGCCCAAACCGCTGTTCGCGCCCGTGATGATAACGACTTTTCCTGTCAGGTCAGGGATGTCATCTACCGCCCATTTATTGTTTGTCATAATCTTTTGAGGTAAAAATAGTAGCTTAGGACTTACGCGAAAGTTTGATTTTCACCACAAAGCGCACAAAGAACTCAAAGATTTGAATTGGTAAACCTTTCTTTTCTTTGTGACCTTTGTGCTCTTTGTGGTGAAATATTTTTAACGCGCGTAAGTCCTAAGCTAAATCTCCGAGTCTTGACACAAGTTGTGGCTACAACATCAAGACATACTAATACCAACTTCTGAGCCAAAATGGAATAAACCAAGCACATACATTGTCACGTCACCCCGAAGCGCAGCGAGGGGTCTTTGCCGAAAATCAGCCCGATGATTAAATTTCCGCAAAGATTCCTCCTCGTTCCTCGTCGGAATGACCCACAAAATATATGTGATTAAAATCCACTTTGATCATGCGGTTGGTATAAGACATCGGAGGTTTGAGCTAGTTTCATGCTGTCGGGTGATCACCTATCATGATGACTTTCCTACAGCTTGTCTTGCAAATGCGAATAGTGATGTGGGCACACGTCCTAATAGCCAGCCCAATACGTTGGGATTGCCAATCAGCCCATGCCGCGCATAATATTCAAACATTTGGATTAAGGTCTCGCGCTGGGCCATGCCCAAGCCCGCTGCCCGTGCGGACCATGCCGCAATCGGCTCGGCCTCGGCAGACACCTTTCGCCCCAGCGCCTCGCTTAGCACCTCGGCCACTTGGGTTTGGCTGAGGGCGGGCGTGCCGACTAACTCATAGGTCGCCCCACCGTGCCCGGCCTCGTTCAACACCCGCGCCGCAACTTCGGCCACGTCGGCCAAATCCACCAAACTTAGGCGCGTTTCAACCGGATATGGGTTGCGCAAAATGCCGTCTTGGCGAATGCGCCCCCAATTTGCCAGCAAATTTTGCATATAGGCCGTCGGCTGCAAAATGGTGATATCGAGACCCGACGCAAACAGCGCCTCTTCCACCTGCAATTTGTTCCAATGATGCGGCATGGTTTGGGTTTGGGGATGCAGCACCGAGTGATAGACCACCTGCGTTACCTCGGTTTGTTTGGCGGCTGCAATCACATTGGCCCCAATTTGCACTTCGTCAGGGCTGACATTGGGGCAAATGTGATATACGGCGCGGGCGTGTGCGAAGCTTTTCCGCAACTCATCAGCGCGATACAAATCACACACCAGCGCCTCGGTTGCGCCCAGCCGCATCAGCAAATGGGTTTGATCTGGCCGCCGCACCAAGGCTCGCACCGATGCGCCGGTGCGGGCCAACGCCGCGACGATGGCTTGGCCTGTTTTGCCAGCGGCCCCTGTTACGATAATTGTCATATGTTGATTGACGCGCCAGCCCTACAAGCGGCTTAGCTGCCCTCGCAGGGTGGGGCAGGTGCAGGGCATCCCCGCCTCATGACACCCTGACACCTTGACACATAAGGCTGTTCAAAAGTCAGCACGATACTTAACTCGTCATCTCCGCGAACGCGGAGATCCACAAC
>JAHBAL020000091.1 GCA_018500105.2 Anaerolineae bacterium | reverse complement strand
GGTTTGGCAAATCGTCAAATTCGGGCGGGCTTACGTTACTAGGTAATTTGGAGTAAGTGGCCTTGCGTCATTTGCTCTTATTTTGAATGTAATCTAATGAGTAACGAGTAACGAATAACTCACTCGTTACTCGTTACTCGTTACTCATTACTCGTTACTCGTTACTCATTACTCATTACCCATTAATAAAAATGAACTTAAACCCAGCCGATTACCGCATCGCTGATGCCGATTTAGCCAATGTGATGACGCCAGCCTTGGCGATTTATCCCGAATTTGTCGAGCACAATATTCAAGTGACGTTGGCCGAATGTGGCAACGATCCCAATCGTTGGCGACCGCATATTAAGACCAACAAGTTGCCCAGCACCATGCGGCGGTTTATGCAGCACGGGATTCAGCAATTCAAGGCCGCCACCACGCTCGAATTACTCACTTTGTGCCAAATTGGCGCACCCGATGCCAATTTAGCGTATTCGGTGGTAGGGGCCAATGCCCGCCGCACTTGCGACATCGCGGCGCAATTTCCGAATACCCGCGTCAGTGCCACCATTGAGCATCCGGCGCAATTACAGGCGTGGGTGGGCAGCAAGGTCGCGTTGTTTGTAGATGTCAATCCGGGTATGAACCGCAGCGGCATCCCGCAAGCACGGACGGGCGATATCGTGGCGTTGGTTCAGGCCGTCATCGCGGCGGGCGTCGAATTTGCCGGTATTCATTATTATGACGGTCATTTGTCGCATCTCGCCATGCCCGAACGCACGATTGCGGCCCACCAAAATTATGACGGGCTAATGATATTGATCGCGCAATTGACCGCGCTGGGTATTCGCGTGCCAGAGGTGGTGACATCGGGCACACCGGCGTATCCGTGCGCCCTCAGCTACACGCCTTTTCGCAATGCGAGTTTTGTGCATCGCGTTTCGCCCGGCACCGTCATTTACGCCGATATGTCGTTTCCCAAAATCTTGCCGCAGCTCGATTACAAACCGGCGGCGGTGGTAATTGCGCATGTCGCCAGCCAGCCAGCGCCCAATCGCATCACGGCTTATGCCGGGCACAAAGCCCTTTCTGCCGACGCAGGCGTGCCGACGGGCGAAGTGATCGGTCATGCCGATTGGTCGCCAAAAGCGCCGAGCGAGGAGCATTTGCCGATTGATGTGCCTGCCGGGAGCTTATTGCCCGACATTGGCGAGGTGCTGTATTTTGTGCCGCGCCACGTTTGCCCCACCGTCAATAATTTTGACCATGCGCTCATCATCGAAGAGGGCCGTGTTGTGGCTGTCGAAGACATTGCCGCCCGCGGGCGCGAAAACCCCGTTTGGGGGAATTTAAAATTAAAAATGTAAAATGTAAAATTTAGGAATCGGGTTTCTGGAAGAAACCCGATTCCTATGTCGCTAAGCCTCAAGCAACTCTTACAAAATTTTACATTTTACATTTTCAATTTTAAATTTCCAATGCACAGCATTTTTCAATCGCCGTTTAGTCAGCGCTATGGCAGCACCGCCATGCGTGAATTGTGGAGCGAGCAAACGAAGCGACGCTTGTGGCGGCAGCTATGGGTGACTTTGGCCGAGGCGCAATTGCAGCTCGGTATCGTCAACGCGGCCCAAGTGGACGATTTACGCGCTCATGCTGACGACGTGACCGACGCCAGCATCGCCCGCGCGCTTGAGATCGAGCGTGAAATTCATCACGATTTGATGGCCGAGGTGCATGCCTTTGCCGAGCAATGCCCCATCGGCGGGGGCATCATTCATCTGGGCGCGACCAGCATGGATATCGAGGATAACGCCGAGGCGATGCGTCTGCGCGAGGCGTTGACGCTTACGCTGCGCGGTCTCGAAAGCCTCATTAGCGCACTCACGGCGCAAGTCGAGCGCTATGCCGATTTGACCACGATGGCGTTTACCCATTTGCAACCCGCCGAGCCGACCACCTTAGGCTATCGCCTTGCGCAATATTTGCAAGATTTGCTGGTTGATCTCGACGAATTGCGGCGTTGCCGTGACCAAATTAAGGGCAAAGGTTTTCGTGGGGCCGTTGGCACAAGCGCCTCCTATTTAGAATTGTGCGACCGCGACGCTGCCCACTTTGCCGATTTCAATCGTCTGCTCAACCAAGCCAGCCCGATTGACCAGTTTGAGGCCGTGACCCAAACCTACCCACGAAAACAAGATTTGTTGGTGGTGAATGGGTTGGCGGGGGTGTCGCAGTCGTTGTATAAATTTGCCTTCGACTTGCGCGTGTTGCAATCACCGCCCATTGGCGAACTGGCCGAGCCATTTGCCAGCAAACAAGTCGGCTCATCGGCTATGCCGTTCAAACGCAACCCAATCAACGCCGAGAAAATTGACTCGTTGGCGCGATTTGTGGCGACCTTGCCGCGTGTGATGTGGGATAACGCCGCGCACTCGCTGCTCGAACGCACCCTCGATGACTCGGCCAATCGCCGCGCGGTGCTGCCCGAAGCTTTTTTGGCGGTGGATGAAATGCTGCGTGTTGCGACGCGCATCGTGCGCGATTTGCGCGTTAACGAGCCGCAGATCGCTCGCAATATGGCGACTTATGGCCCCTTTGCCGCCACCGAGCGTCTGCTCATGGCGGCGGTCAAGGCGGGGGGCGACCGCCAGCATTTGCACGGGGGCATTCGCACACATTCGATGCAGGCGTGGGCCGCCATTAACGCCGGGCAGGCCAACCCGCTGGCCGAGTCGCTATGTGGCGATGCCGAGATCGTGCGGTTGTTGCCCGCCGATCAAGCCCGCGCCTTGCTCGACGCCAGCGCCTATGTTGGCGATGCGCCCGCCCGTGCGCGGGCGTTGGCGGCACGGGCGCGGGCGGCCCTTTCGTAATCGTCGTATGTCGTCGGATATTTTGCCCAAGCGTGTGCTTGTCGTGCCCGAATACGACACATTTGGTGGCACACTGACCTTCTTTTTGCAATTGCTGCAAATGCACCAGCAACATGGCATTCGCACGGCGGTGCTGGTGCAGCCGCGTCAGGCTGGCCCCGATATGCTGGCGCGTTTTGCCGAATTGGGGGTGCAGCCGAGCGACATTTATGTGCAAACATGGGGCGCGGTGGGGCCACGTGTGCGGCGCATCGCCCAAACGCTCAAGCGGCTCGATACGCGGCTGGGCACAAAATTTGAATATCCGATCTATGCCGTGCGCGGCAAATTGCAGCAACATGTGCCGCAGCTTTACGATTGGCTATTTGCACGTCATGCAGTCAGCGCCTTTCGCCCTGATCTCATCGTCACCATCAACGGCGATCCGGGGTCTCGGCTGGGGGTGATGTTGTTTGGCTGCCCCACCATTAACGTCATTCAAACTTACCCCACCACGCAATTGCAGTCTGGGTTGCGGCGTTTGGCGAATTGGATCAGCCGCCGCCCACGTAAGCATTTTGTCACGGTGTCGCGTTTCTCGGCCAACCTCATTCAGCAAAATTTAGGCGTGAACGCGCACGCCATTTCGGTCATTCCCAATTCGTATCGCCCGCCCGATGCCCCATTGCCACTGCCAAACACCGCGTCAACACCGCCGACGGTGCTGACCATTGCGCACATGAATGATTATAAAGACCCCGAAACGTGGTTTGCCGTCGCGCAACGGATTGTGCAGCAGCAGCCGAACACGCGGTTTGTGTGGTTGGGCAATGGTCATTTGTATGACGCTATGTGCGAGCGTATTCGGGCGGCGGGCCTCGCCGCGCAACTGATCGCGCCCGGTTATATCAACGACCAACGCGAGCTTGAGCGGCATTACGCCGCTGCCAGCGTTTATTATCAGCCGAGTTTGATCGAGAGCCAAGGCATTGCCGTTGCCGACGCGATGGCGCGTGGGTTGCCGTGTGTGGTGTCGAATGTCGGTGGTTTGCCCGAATCGGTGCTGGATGGCGAGACTGGCTATGTTTGCCCAGCCCGCGATGCCGAGGCCATGAGTACCCGTTTGCTGGCGTTGCTCAATGATGCCGATTTGCGCTGCCGCATGGGCGAGGCGGGGCGGCAACGGGCGCAGGCAACGCTGTCATTCGCGGCACAAATGCGCCAATATATGGCGTTGTATGCAAAATTATTCAATTAACTCAAGGTGAGCGATAATTTGCGGCAACCCCGACGAGGGGAGGACGCAAAGATGATGGGGGCAAGTTTTCGCAAAGGGCAAACACCGCGCCGGTCGCGCTTGGCTGGCGCAATGGCGTGTTGGCTGGCGGCGGCTTTGGCGGTGGGTAATGGGGCCATGCCAGCCAAGGCACAAACGCCGCAGCCAAGCACACAGCCCACGCTCAGCCCCATTCAACCCACCAGCAACGCCCCCGCCACCGCGACACGAGCGCCATCTGCTGTGACGCCGATTGCTTTGCCGTCGGCTACGCTGATGCCGTCGCCCACGCCTGCGCCAACACTGCCGCCCAGTTTACCGGGCGACGCGCTAGAGCCAAACAACAGCCCCGCCGAGGTCTTGGCGCAAAATCCGCTGCGCAGTTTTATCAGCAGCGGGCAGGTGCTGAACGGGTTAAATTTCAATAATGGCGTTGGCATTGGGGCGGCAGGCGATGTGGATTGGATTCAGATGTATGTTAAAGGCGGCGCGACCTACCAATTGACCACGTTGGTGCAGCCGGGCGTGGATACTGAGGTATTCATTTATCGAGATGCCGACGAGGCGACGTTATTGACGAGCAATGATGATTATCGGGCGCTTGATCGCGGTTCGCAGGCCCAATTTACCGCCCACGCCGACGGGCGCTATTGGGTCAAAATTTGGAACAAAGACCAGTCGCCGCGTGCTGCCAGCCAACAATATGCGGTTGAACTGAAGGAGGTGCTGTTGACAGCGCCGACGCCGCTCGTTTCGGCGACAGCCGCGCCGAGCAATACGCCATTGCCCAGCGCCAGCCCACTGCCCACCCAAAAGCCATTCAACAGCAACGGGGCCGATAAATTTGAATATAACGGCGATATCGGCAGCGCGTCAGCGATTGAGCTAAACAAAATCTACGATTTTTTGAATTTTGCCCCGCTTAACCCAAGCGCCCCCAATGTGGTGGACAACGATTTTTTTAAGCTGAGCGTCGCCAAGGGCAGCACATTTTCGTGCCACACCTTTAATTTGGGCGGTGGGGCCGATACGGTGATGGCGGTGTATGACCAAGGTTTGGCCGAATTGGGGCGCAACGATGATGTATCGGCTGAGGAACGCGCAAACGGAAATTTGGGCAGCCGAGTGACTTGGCAAGCCAAGGCCGATGGCATTGCCTACATCATGGTTTACGATGCCTACCCTTTGCCCGCCGCCGATGCGGCAACGCATAGCTATACCTTGCAATGTTATTTTGGCAGCAAACCGCCTGAGAATGTCGCAAAACCGACGGCGACAGTTGCGCCGCCGCCGACTGTGCCGCGTGAGATTGCGCCGCCATTGCCGCCCACCAAAGCGCCGCTTGGCGCGACGCTTATGCCGCCGACACCTGATTTGCCGCCACCGCCGAATGCGACTGCTGTCGTGGCGGCCATTTTGCAAAGTGCGCCGCTGGTTGTGCCGGTGCGCCCCTTGCCGCGTAGTCGGCCTACGCCTGTGCCACCCACTGGCGTGCCCATGCGCACGGTGGCGCTGACGCTGCAAATTTTTAGCGATGCCAATGCCAATGGCGTGGCTGAGCCGATTGAGGGTGTGGCGGGGGTGTCGGTGCGGGTGCTGGCCGACCAAAATGGCGAATTGCTTGATCAAGCCTTGACCGACCGCGAGGGCAATGTGCGATTTTTGGCGCTTAGCCCCAGCGCCGTGCGCGTCAGTGTGCCATTGCTCGATTATGTGACGCTGGTGACTGGCGATAACGCCCATGTGCGCATCGTGTATCAATCGCAACCGGTTTTGCCAGAGCGATTGCCCTAAACATTACATAGATTTCACATTCACCTCACCCGTCCACGTATAATCTTTCATATACACGGCTATGGGCGTTATCTCTTTTCTTCAGCCAACGTTACTCCTTCTATTATTGTTGCTGCCGCTCAGCATCATCATCGCTTTGCCGCGATTTCGGCGCTTTGGGCGTGGCAAAAATACGCGCCCGTTGTATAACCCCAGCAGCCGCTCGGTGTCGGCTGTTAGTTTGTTTTTGCGCAGCCTGATGTTGGCTTGTATTGTGTTGGCTTTGGCTGGGATGCACACCGTCAGCCGTAATAATAAGCTGGCCGTCGCTTTTCTTATTGACGCCTCTGACAGCGTGGGGGCCACTGGCCGTGAACAGGCGGTGCAATATGTGCGGGATGCGCTCAAAAGTATGCGCATTGATGGCAACGATCAAGCTGCGGTGGTTGTGTTTGGCAGCGATGCCCAAATCGAGCAAAGCTTGTCCATTGGCCGTGATTTAGCCGCCTTGGGCAGCCAAGTGCGCACGGCTGGAACCAATGTCGAGGCGGCCATTCGCTTGGGGTTATCGCTATTGCCAAATGACACGGCGCGTCGTCTGGTTTTGCTGAGCGACGGCAAACAAACGGCGGGTGATGCTGAATCTGCTGCTCGTTTGGTCAAAGCCACCAATGCGCGGCTGGATGTGGTGATTTTGCCGAGTGTGCAAGGCCCCGATGCCGCCATTGACCGAGTTGAAGCGCCACAACGTGCCTCGGTTGGGCAAGTTATTCCTTTGCGCATTAGTGTGCGCTCGAACACGGCCCAACGCGCACAGTTGACGGTTTATGCTGGCCCCGATATCGTGGCGCAAGAATCGGTCAATTTGCTGAGCGGGCAAAATGAATTTACGGTGCGGGCCAACGCCACTCGCGCTGGGTTTAGCTCGTTTCGGGTGCAACTTGTGCCTGAGCGTGATGTCACTCCGCAAAATAACGCCTTGGCGGCTTCGGTCATTGTCGGTGGGCCGCCGCGCATCTTGTTGGTGTCGCAGCCTCCGCAGGCCCAGCAGCAATTTGGCGGGCGCAGTGTGTTGGCCGACGAAACAGTCAATTTGAAGGCAGCGCTGACGGCGGCGGGCATTGATTTTGAAGAAACCACGCCCCGTGCCATGCCGAGCGAAATTCAATCGTTGGCTGGGTATCAGGCGATTGTGTTGGTCAATGTGCCGGCCCGCGAGTTGTCACAACGCACCATGACCTCGATTCAAAGCTATGTGCGCGACATTGGCGGCGGGTTGGTCGCCATCGGCGGCCCCAATAGCTTTGGCGTGGGCGGTTATTTTAAGACCCCGCTCGAAGACACACTGCCGATTGAGAGCCAAGTGAAGGACCCGAAGCGTTTTCCATCGGTGGCGATGGTGATTGTGATGGATAAAAGCGGCAGCATGGGCGTAAAAGAAAATGGCGTGGAGAAGATGCGCATCGCCAACGAAGCCGCCGCACGTGTGGCTGAAATTGCCAATGAGGACGATGAATTGACCGTGATTGCTTTTGACACGCAGCCGGTGGACGTGATTGGCCCATTTCCGGGGCGCGACCGTGCCAAATACATCCCCAAAATCTTGCAAATTGCGACCGGCGGCGGGGGCATTTATGTGTATGAATCGTTGCTTGAGGCCGAGCGCATTTTGGACACCAGTAACAAGTTGACCAAATTTATGATTTTGTTGGCTGACGGCAACGACAGCGAGCATCAGCAAAATTCGCGCGAATTGGTGCGCCGAATGCGTCAAAAGGGCATTGTGCTGACGGTTGTCGCCATCGGCGATGGCAGCGATATCGGCTTTTTGAAAGACATCGCCCGCATCGGCGAAGGTCGCTATCATTTTACCGACCGCGCTGCCAACTTGCCCAGCATTTTTACCGAAGAAGCGGCGGTGGCGCAACGCAGTTATATTGTAGAGGAGCCATTTTTCCCGAAACTGTCAAATAGCAGCGCCATTTTGAATGGGATCGAGCAAGTGCCACAATTGCAAGGCTACATTGCCAGCAACCCCAAGCCGAGTGCGCAAGTGTTGCTCAAGGCCAAGGAAGACCCGTTGTTGACCACATGGCAGTATGGATTGGGCCGCGCTGTCGCGTTTACGTCTGACGCAACGGGTCGCTGGGGTCGGGCGTGGGTGCAATGGCCGGATTTCCCCAAGTTTTGGGCGCAAACCATCCGTTGGACGATTTTGGATCGCAGTGAATCGGCGGTGCAGGCGCGGGTGACGCAACGCGGTGACCAGACCATGATTGTGGCCGATTTGCCAACTGCGCGGGCGAATGAAGATGTGAAATTGTCGGCGACTGTGATTGATGCCGATGGCAAGACGCAAAACGTGCCACTGGCCCAAACCGCGCCGGGGCGTTATGAGGCCGAGGCTAATCTTGATCAGTCGGGGTCATATTTTGTGCGTGTTGCGCCAAGCGAAGCCAATGACACCGTTGGCGACGCGACGCTGGCTTATGTCAAGCCTTATTCAAATGAATATTCGCCCGCCAATGTGAATGGTGAAGCGTTAATTAAGATTTGGTCCACTTTAGGTGGCGGAACGTTATTATCTTCACCTGCGGAAGCATTTGAGTTGAGCGCACCGGCGGCGGCCTCGCGCACCGACTTGTCGCCATACTTGATGATGTTGGCGGCACTGTTGTTGCCGCTCGATATCGGTGTGCGGCGGGTAGGCACGAGCTTGCGCAAGTTGCTGCGAGGCAAAGAAACCACGCGCCCAACGACGGCCTTGGCTGGCATGACCTCAGGGTCAGATCGCCCGTTGCCGCGTTTGATGAATGCCAAGACCCGTGCCGATCAAGTCTCGGCGGCGGCTGCCTCCAGCGCCCCGCGTGCGCCCGACCAGTCGGCGGCCAATCGTGCCCGTGTTATGGCACAAAGTGCGCAAGCTTCGGCAGCATCGGGGGCCGATGGCGATGCGAGCAACACGCAAAAGCCCGCCACGCAAAAATCTGATGCGCCCAAGCAGCCTCAATCTGCCGCCACCGCCGCCGAACTTCTGCGCCGTAAACGCAAGCAGCAGGATGAAGGTGTGAAGTGACAAGGTGACAGGGTGAGGGGGTGCAAGGTGAGTAGATCACTTTGCCGCCCCCTCACCTTGTCACCCTGTCACCCTGCATACATGCCCTCATCATCGCCTCATCATTCTTAAAACAGACCGCTATAATGTCTCTTGTTACATAAATTTCGTTCTGGAGACATACAAGTGAATCTTAAAAACATAGCCGCTGCCAGTTTTTCGGCAGCTATTATTTTGGCGGGGTGTGCGCAACAACCCGTCACTGTGCCGCCCGCTGTGCCATACAGCCCCGGCACGCCGTCGGCTCCGCCAGCCAAACCCGCTGCCGCCAGCCCAACTGAGGCTGCCAAGCCTGCCAGCGGGGCCGCCCCAGTGCCACCCGCTGCGTCTGCCGCTGGGCCAACTGGCGATCGTGCTTTTAGCAAGCTCTCGACCGCCGATCGCGGCAAGATCAGCAGCGCCCCGCCGCCGATGGCGATTGACAAGAGCAAAAAATATATTGCCACCATCAAGACGAGCAAGGGTGAAATTAAGGTAGAGCTAGACCCCAGCGCCGCCCCGCAAACGGTGAACAATTTTGTTTACCTTTCGACCAATGGCTTTTACGATGGGCTGACGTTCCATCGCGTCGAACCCGATTTCGTCATCCAAGGCGGTGACCCAGCCGGTAATGGCAGCGGTGGGCCGGGTTACAACATCCCGCCAGAGATCAAATTGCCGCATGTCGCGGGTGCAATTGCGATGGCGCGTCGTGGCGGCCCGCCCGAAAGCACCCCCAGCAGCGGCAGCCAGTTTTATATCACCCTATCTGCTACGCCCAACTTGGATGGCAACTACACCGCTTTTGGCAAAACCATTGCCGGTATGGACGTGGTGAAGAAGATCGCCATTGGCGACAAGATCGAGCGCGTGGATATTGCCGAGGCCAGCGGTAGCGCCGTTGCGGCGATTCCAACCGCTGTGGCTGTGGCTGCCGCCCCCGCCGAATGCAAAGCCGTTGAAGACAAAGTATTTAAGGATGTGCCAGAGTTGGCGCTGGAAAAAGATGATATTGTGATCGGTAACCCGAATGCGATTTCGACCTTGGTTGAATATGCCGATTTTCAATGCCCGTCATGTGCAGCGCTGCATCCGGTGCTCAAGGGGGTAATGCCGCAAATCAGCGACACCGTCAAGTTGGTGTTCCGTCATTTCCCCTTGGTTGCTTCGCACGACAAGGCGATGATTGCCGCGCGTGGCGGCGTGGCGGCGCAAGAACAGGGCAAGTTTAACGAATATCAAGATTTGCTCTATACCAAGCAAGCCGATTGGAGCAAGACGCCAGTCGCCGAATTTACCAAGACCTTGACGACTTATGCTGCCGACTTGAAGCTGGATGTGGCGAAATTTGAGGCCACGCTGGCCAAGCCAGAGACCCAAGCACGGGTAGATCGTGACCGCAAGAGCGGCGAAGCGCTTAAAGTGCCGGGCACACCGACCTTGTTCTTAGATGGGCAGCCTTTCCAACCGGCTGTGTTGGGCAATCCGACCACCGTTGAGCAGATCAAGCAATATACCAAGCGTCGCCAAAGCTACAAAGATTATTTGGGCAAGAAGCCGCTATTGTTTGCCAAGCCAGAGCAAGTGGTGGGCAAGGGCGAGGTGTATGAGGTGACGATTAAGACCAGCAAGGGCGATGTCGTGGTTGAACTGGACAGCAAACTTGCGCCGGGTAATGTTAACTCGACTGTATTTTTGTTGCAAAAGGGCTTCTATAACAATATGCCGGTGTTGGTGAACGAGCCACAATTTAACGCCGTGTTGTTTGGCGACCCCAGCGGCACGGGCTTTGCCACGCCGGGCTACGATTGTGCCGCTGAACCCGAAGGCCGATTTGATAAGCCGGGTGTGGTTGGCTTGTTCCGCAGTGTCAGCAACCCCGATAATTCAGGCGCACAACTTGTCATTGCCTACGACGCCTCGCCCCAGCTTGATGGCGACCTAACCGTGATCGGTAAAGTCACCCAAGGGCTTGATATCGTCAAGGGTTTGGTGGGTGAAGATGGCAAAGAGAAGCAAGACAAGCTGATCTCGACTACGATTAAGAAGAAATAAAGCGGATAGTGGATAGTGATAGTGAATAGTGGCTTCAACTATCCACTATCACTATCCACTATCAACTCTTACCGGGGGCGCTCGCCCAATTTCACCTTGACTTCGCTTTGTTTGCCGTCGCGGATGATGGTCAAATTGGCAACATCGCCCGGACGGGTGTTGGCCGAAAGTTGCGAGATAAGGTCGTTCGAGTCTTTGACTGGCGAGCCGTTAAGCGCAATAATGATGTCGCCAAGTTCAGCAATCGTGCGGGCTGTGCCACTGCCTTGGCTGCGAATGCCGCGCAGACCGGCTTGGGCGGCTGGCCCGCCTGTCACCAGCTCCGACACCAACACCCCGCGCCGCACCGGCAATTGGAATTGATCGGCAATGGTGCTGTCTACTGCCCGCATATTGATGCCGAGATAAGGATAGCGGTAGCGACCTTCTTCGATCAAGGCGGGATAGATGCGCCGGACGGTGTTGGATGGCACGGCAAACCCGACGCCGCTATTTGAGGCTTGCCCGCCGCTGGTGTTGCTGGTGCGAATTGCCGTGTTGACGCCGACCAAACGCCCGCGTGAATCGAGTAATGGGCCACCCGAATTGCCGGGGTTGATTGCTGCATCGGTTTGAATGATGTCGGGATTGGTGAATACGCTGCCATCAGTGGTGCTTTCGCCGCGTTCAGGCAAGGCACGACCCACCGCGCTGACGATGCCGGTCGTCATTGTGCCTTGCAAACCAAACGGATTGCCCAACGCAATGACTTTTTGACCGGGTTTTACGGTATTTGAATCGGCAAATTCGAGCGGAATGAGTCGGTTTTCGGCGACAGTCACCTTAATGACGGCCAAATCAGCATAGGGGTCACGCCCGACGATCTTGGCCGGAACCCGTGTGCCATCTGAAAAGATGACCTCTACTTGATTGGCTTGCTCGACCACATGATTATTGGTTACAATGTGCCCGCGTTTGTCAATGACAAAACCTGAGCCAGAGCCGCCATTGGCCCCGCGCCCCACCTCGATATATACGACCGACGGATTGGCGCGTTCATATAAATTGACCAACACACGCTCTTCTTCGTCATAATTTTGCCGCAATTGGGGCGGCAAAGCGGTGGGAATGGGTGCGAGTGTGGGTTCGGGGAGTTGGATGCGCGTGGTTGGGGTTTGATTGGTTTGTGGCGTTTGTCGTTGGGTGGCTGCCGTTGGCACGGCAGGCGGGGTTGCTGTGGCCTCATTCGCCACCGATTTGGCAATGGCGTTGGCGGTTGCCACCACATTACGGGCTGAATTGGTTACCGACGGCAAACTGGAACAACTTGCCATGAGCAAACTGCTGGCAATCAAAGCGCTCGCTAGCCATCGCTTGCGATCGAGTCGGCGACGAGTGAGGGTGGGCAATGTCGAGGCTTTTGAGCCGTCTATTGGTCGAGTGACATTTTCGATAGATGATTGCATTTAACCTTGCTCCTGCAATATTTAAACAATCTCAAGCGAAAGACTTACAAATTTTGTTGCTAAACTGTCTATAATCGGGCTGTGCAACAGGCCTTACGCCAAAGATGCGCCTATTGTTGCTAGCAACTGTTGGATTAATATTGATATGGCCTGAGATATTAGTAAATATTATTTTAAGGAATCATAATACCATCCTCAGAAATCGGGCTTCTTTAAGAAGCCCGATTTCTGCCGCTTAGAAAGGCTTTTGTAAAATGACGCCCAGACCCATTACTGAAATTTTGCCAAACAACTTGGTTGGGGAAGCAATGCCACCACGAGTAAGCATTGACGCGCTAGAACAGCGCGACAATTGGCGCACGATGTGGCGGTTGCTCACCCACGATTGGCTATTGGCCGTGCTCAGTGTTGGGTTGTGGCTGGCGGCTTTGGCGTATCAATTTTTGCCGCAAATGCCGTTTGATGGCGCAACTGATGCGCCGGGGTTTAGCCAATGGCAGGCCCAAGCCCGTGCGCTGTCGAATGGCGCATTTGGTTTTTTGCAAGACCTTGGTTTGTTCGATATTGTTCATGCCTTATGGGTGCGGCTGCTGCTGGCAGGCTTGCTGGGGATATTAGTGTTGCGTTTGCTTGATCGGGGATTGCGGCTGCTGCAAGCGCGGCGCAGCCAATCACTGGCGCTGTTTTACGACGAAAATCGGTTGCGCGTGACCGATCATGCCCCAAGTTTGCATGTGCTGGCCGAACGCTTGCGCTACAAACATTATCGCGTGGCGCTCGACCCCACTTCCCCCGAACAACCGCAATGGCTAAATGCCGATCGCGCCCCACGCGCCGAATTGATCTCGCTGCTCATGCACATGGGGCTATTGATGGCGGCGCTTGGGATGTTTGCCAACACGGTTTGGGGCTGGACTGACCAATATATCCCCATCAGCACCGAGCAGCCGGTGCGGTTGTCGAATCAGCGTGGCGATTTGCAATTGATCACCGCCAACGAGCCGCCCAACACGGTTTTGGTGCAAATTGGCAAACAAGCGCCCCAAACGTTGGTTTTGCCTCCCGTTGCGGACACAAGCACCATCGCGCCCCCGATGCAGTCAGCCATGACCTTGCAGCCGTTTACGCTGAGCGTCGCCGAGATCACGCCCGAATTTCATGTCTCGGCGACGACCGCCGACAAAACGCCTTTGCCGCTCATTGTGTCGAGTTACGCCTCGGCCCAAAACGAAGCCGTGCTCACCTTTAGATCAGGCGAGACCGAGCGCTCGCTCGCTATTGGCCCCGAACCCGCCAAGCTGTCGTTGCTCATTTCGCCAAATGAGCGCAATGTGCCCGCCGCCGGGTTAGGGCGGGTGCAAGTTTTTGCGTTGCCGAGCGGGCGCGTCATCACCGAAGCCAACATTAGTCCCAATATGACCATCGAAGGCATCAATTTGAGTTTTGCACCCACCTATGGGGCTGTGCTTGCGGCCCGCTATCAGCCCGGCAACCCTTGGGTATGGTTGGGTGGGGTGATTGCGGTTTTGGCTTGGCTCGGCTGTTGGCGTTACCCGATGCAGCGCATTGTGGTGCGGTTGCACGCCCCCGATTGGACTGAGTTTTATGCCAGTGGGCGGCGCGTTGCCCAAGATGTGCGTGACATCTCAACCTAAATTCACCCCCTCATTGGTTGTATTTTTTCCTCCTGCTTAGGAAGGTTGATTGTCCATGTGATTTTCCGTTATAAAAACAACGGCATGTTGTCAAAGCGGAACTCACTCGACCTCGTTATTTTGTTTAATCTCGCCTCGTTGGCTGTGATCGTGCATACGCCCATGTTTGCAGATCTATCGGACGTGTTGCGGGTAACATTTTCATCATTGATGGTCTTTGTATTGCCGGGCTATGCCCTTGCAATCGCCATGTTTGACGGCACAGAACGCACCGGCATGGAGCGTATGCTGATGATATTTGGTTTCAGTTTCGCCATCGTGGTGCTGGGCGCGGTAGGATTACACTTTTTGCCTTGGGGAATGCAGCGTTGGACGTGGATGTTGCTGTTGTATGGCATGGTGGTGATTTGTTGCGCTGTCACGGTGTATCGTCGCGGCGGCATTCGCATTCAGTTCCCCGATATTGAACAAGCGATTATTAATCTCAAACCAAGCACTTTGCTCAAGGCGGCCATGTTTGCCGTCGCTGGGGCCATCGCCATTAGCGCTTTGTGGATGGCCCGCACGGCAGAGGATTATGCCAATCGTTTTGAACACACGCCGTTCACCCAATTTTGGATGTTGCCGGTCCCGAAAGAATCGAACAACACCGCTGTGAAAATCGGTGTGCAAAGCAGCGAATCTAACCCAGTGGTGTATCGGTTGCAAATCAGCATTGACGGCAAGCCGGTATTTGAAAAGAACGACCTTCGCCTCAATCCGGGTGAGCGCTGGGAGCGAACGCTGACACTTTCTGCCAATGGCAATGCGCCGACTGGCATTGCCGAAGCCCGTCTTTTCCGCACCTTCGACCCGCCCGATCAAGCCTATCGCTGGGTTCGCGTCAACCTCAACCAGTAATCAATTACGAATTACGAATTACGAATTACGAATTGGGATGGATAAGTGATAAAGGATAATTTCTTCACGTAATTCGTAATTCCACAACTCACAATTCATAACTCATAACTCATAATTCACAATTCGTAATTCGTAATTCGTAATTCGTAATTCACTATGCAGTCACTACAAAGCTGGCTAAAAGCCAACCGCGCGTTGCTGGGCAACGCAATGTCATTGATCGGCACAACCGGCGTTAGCTCGGTCATGGGGTTTGCCTTTTGGTGGGTGGCCGCCCGCTACTTTCCACGCAGCGAAGTCGGCTTTGCCTCGGCCAGCATCTCGGCCATGATGTTTTTGGGCGCAATGGCAAAATTTGGCGTGGGCGCATGGCTGATCGGCCAATTGTCGCGCCAGCCCGAAAAGACCAAATCGCTCATGCTGACCGGCGCGATGGTGAATGGTGTATTGGGGCTGATTTTTGGCACATTGTTTGCGCTCATTGCGCCGCTCACCTCGGCAGATTTCGCCATCTTACACAACCCACTCAACCTCATTTTGTTCGCCATCGGTGTGGCGGTGTGCGCCATTGCCTTTGTGATGGACGAGGCCGTGATCGGCCTGTTGCGTGGCGATGTGCAACTGGCCCGCAATATTTTCTTTGCCGCGTCCAAGCTCCTGCTGCTGTTTGTCGCGGGTGCAATGGCATCTGGACTGACCGGCTTGGGCATTTACATCCTGTGGTTTTGCTGCGAGATTGCCTCACTTGCGTTTTTGCTGCGTTTGCCCGCCATGCGGGACGGCAGCGCCTTCCGCCTCGACCTCGACTTGTTGCGTGGCCTTGGCAAAGGCGCAGTCACACACCATATGACCAATTTGGCCTTCGATTCACCCAAGACCCTCATGCCTGTGTTGGTCACCATGCTGCTTTCGGCAGACACCAACGCCAGTTTTTATGTGGCGTGGATGATTATCGGGTTTGTGGTGTTGCTGCCCGCTGCACTTACCTCGGTGCTATATGCCGTTGGCGCGGCTCAGCCAGAATTATTGCGCCAAAAAATGCGCACCACCTTGCTTGGCTCGGTGCTGACAGCCAGCACTGCGTTTATTGGCATTATGCTTACAGCAGATTTGGTGCTGGGGCTGTTTGGCAGCGATTATGCTCGCCAAGCCGCGCCGGTGCTGCGTTTGCTCACATTCGCCGCGTTCCCGCTCATCATCAAGTTTCATTATCTCGCCATCAACCGCATCTACGACCGCCTCACCGACAGCATTCCTGTGCTGCTTATTGGTGTGGCGCTAGAGTTGTCGCTTGCTATCCTTGGAGCACGGCTGGGCGGGCTGATTGGGTTGAGCGCGGGCTGGGTGCTGGCGAATTATTTGCAAGTCGTCTTCATGCTTCGCCCCGTTATCAATGCCTATCGAGTGGGAAATTTAGCCTTGAAAATGGGAAATTGAAAATGACTGGGTAGCCTAACCCGCCGCAATCGCTTCAATTTCGACCAAACAACCGTAATGTAGATCGTTGACGGGCACAACTGCACGAGCGGGTTTGGCATCGCCCATCATGCGCACATACACAGCGTTAAATCGCCCCCACAATTCAATATTGGAGATGTAAACGGTGACCTTGAGCAAACGCGACAAATCGCTTCCCGCGCCGCGTAAAATGGCTTGAAGATTTCGCAAAACCAACTCGGCTTGGGCCTCGATCTCGCCGGTCACCGGCTTGCTACTAACCGGGTCAATGGGTAACTGCCCGGCCACATAAATGCAGCCATTGTGGCGCACCGCCTGCGAGTAATGCCCGCCCGGTTTGGGGGCATCTGGCGTGAATAGATATTCGATGTCGTTCATGTCGTAGACGCTTATTGTTTTGGCGTGAGTAAAGTTGCTAGCCATGTTCGAGCATCATCTATGCTGGCAAAATCTAAAATCGCCTCACCAAAATCAGCAAGTTGATCGGCATCCAAACTGTTGAGCAGACGCGCCACATCGTCCGGCACATAGGTGAATTTGCGGCGAAACAAACGCAGCGCCACTTCCATCCGACCAATGAGCAAGCCCATTTTCTTGCCTTCAGTTAACCCGATCTGCTTGCCTTCGGTTAACCCCATCTGCTTGCCTTCGGTTAACCCCATCTGCTTGCCTTCGGTTAATCCCATCTGCTTGCCTTCAGTTAACCCCATCTGCTTGCCTTCTAAAATCAATTGTTGTGCTAATGTCATCACATCCTCCCGAATCGTGGTGTCATATTTTCTATCTTTGACTAGCCGGACAAATTGATTTTTGTCCAACTGTTCCGCACTGCGCATGATATATGTTAGCACAATTTGCAGTGCTTCGTGGCGTTGCTCTGACGACATTCCTTTGAGACGCACCAAAATTTGCTCTATCACTTCCAAAATGCGATCATCGAAGATATGCTTCATCGCACCAAGTGCAATATCAACCAATCCCGCGCCACTTAAATGCGCGTCGTCAAGCGCATTGAGGTCGAATAAATGATAATCAAAAGTTGGAACATAACGCGCCAACGCCTGCAATCCTCGCAAATCAACCAAGGCATGAAGGTCACGGCGCACGCGCCATTTGCGCTTGCCATGATATACCACCAGCGGGAAAACAACAGGCAGTTTGTTGCGGTCTTGTTTATACACAAATTCCCAAACCAGCAGAATATAGCGCAGCAACTGTAAGGAAACCCATTTGTCGGGGTAGCTTTTATGCTCGAATAGCAAACAAACATAGGTTTCGCCGCCGTTTTTTGCCCAAACACGATAGGTGAGATCGGCAAAATGCTGTTTTAGCGCGTCATCTACGAAGCTGGCTCCCATATTCTCAAGCGTATCGAGGTCGAGGACGGCAACCACATCTGCCGGGGCGTAGCGCTGAATAAGCTCTCGGGCATGAGCGGGTTGCGAGAAAACTTGCTTGAAGAAGGCATCGTGCGCTTGATGATTATTCGCTTGGCGATTTTGGGGCATTGAGCGAGTATACAAGATATTACTCGCGAGTTGCCGCCCCCACCAGCCACGCTCCCAGCGGGTTATCGGCGAGGCTGGCGGGCTGATAGCCGAGGCCGCCGCCAAAGCGCAACGTGCTGATGTGCAGCCGCCCGCGCCCGATTCGCACCTCGATCCAATAGGCGTGCCAGTGGCCTTGGCGAGCGTCGAAACGATGCCACAACGGGCGAATGTCCATGTTTGTCAATGACAAAGCGTCGTCAGACGGCCACCATTGCGCCAAAGTAGCCTGAAGCCGCGCCGGATGGAGGGCGAAATCGCTTGCTATGCCATAAAAACGCAGATCGGCATAGCCGTGATGTTGAAGTGAATCGAGAAAGGTGTTTGGCTCGAAATAGTGAACGGCCTCGCGCCAAAATGGCAACACGGTGCAAAAGCGCGGGTCTGGCTCGCGCAGCCAGCACAGCCGATGTTGGCCCATCGCAACTGCTTCGATCAATTCCGCCGACAGTTGACCCGCGATATGATCGGGCAGCGATATTCGCGGCACTTGCCACAGCGCCCATGTGTTAGCGATAAGCACTTCATCGGCTTGCAAAACGACCTCAAGCTGCCAATTTTGCACCCCTGCCGAGCTTGACACGTGTGGCAATTGGCTGAGGGCGATGTCAATGAGGCCGATTTGCATCACCGTCCCCGCTTCAATCGAGGGCGAGGGCGATGCGCCGTGCGCCAATACTTGCCCATCGGCTAAATTGCGCAGCCACCAGCGCCATTGCCCCGAATCAAGTCGCGCCGCGCCATTTGAGATTGCCACAGCAAAGGTGATGGGTTCGTTGGCCCAAAACACAAACGGGTCGAGATATGCTGGGCGATCGCCGCCGTGTCGCCAGCGTCGCGCTCGCAGCCGGTCAATGGTCAGCACGCGGTCGGCATTGAATTGTGCCCATTCAGCGCCATCAAATTTGAGCGACCCGTTATCGTCTGTCACGCCCGAAATGGTGATGGGTGTGTCTTGCCAGCCGGTCAGCACATAACCACCACTGGCATGGCGTTTGCGGGTTTGTTCCAAAATAAATTTGCGAATGGCGGTAGCTTGGGCGTAGCTTTTGGAGCGGAGGAGGGGTGAGGATTGGGGATTGGGGATTAGAGATTGGAGATTGGCGGTTAGATACGGATTGAGCGATTGTGGGTTTGGCTGGGTGCGCAGGGTGTCGGCATCGCAAAACTCGCCGTAAATCCAAGGCTTGTTTGGCTGATAGCGACGATCAAAATGGTCAACCAGCGCGTCAAAAAAATGTGGATCGGTGTAAAAATGATAGTCATAGAAATCGCCGCTGGCCGCAGTGACACCGCCATACGCCTCTGACGAGCCGCTGTTGTCGCAATGCAACACATGCGGCAAATAACGCTGCGCCAATTGTCGCAATTCATCGAGCAGCGCCGCGTCAATTTGCGTGTCTAGTTCGCAGCCGAGGCTGAGGATGGCGATGCAGGCGTGATGCTGCACCCGCTGTAATATGGCCTCGATCTCGCGCCGCGCTAAATCTCGGAAAGCGGAGGTGGCGTTGGGTTGCCATAACGGCAATTCGAGCCACACCCACATGCCTTCGGCATCACACACCTCAAAAAACGTCTCGTCTGGCACATACAAACACGCCTTGATCAAGTTGAAATGTAGGGCACGCGCCTTGGCGATCATGTCGCGCATTTCGTCGGTGCTGCGGGTGGGCGCAAGTTTTTGCGCGTGCCAGCCCCAATCGAGCACACCACGCAGATGAACAGGGGCATCGTTGCATAGCACTTGGTCGCGTTGGGGCCACATCGTTGCGCTGCGCCATGTGTATTTGGGCGGCGTGGCGCTTGGCGTGGGGCGTGGCCCCAAGCGCAAGCCAATCGGTTGCCAAATGCCGCCAAATGGCTTGTAAACATCGGGCAAAAAGCCCGCCACGCATTCGCGCACGGGGTAGCGCTGGCCGGGCTTCCATATTTCTAGGCGAATGTGGTTGAGGCCGGGCCGCAGTGTGGGCGTAACCTCGAACGCGAACGGCGACCACAAGCCGGTATGTTGCCCGACCCAAATTCCATTCACCCAAACTGAGGCGGCAAAACTGACGGCCTGTGCCTCTAGCCAAATGGGCTGCTGGCTGGACAGCCAGCCGTCGGGCAATACAAATTCGCGCTGGTAAATGGCCGGCCCGTCGGTGTCGTGATCGGCGATATGCGCCTCCCATGCGGCTGGTACGGGGATACGGGTGCGGGTTGCGCCCAGTTCAAATTGCCATTCGCCGTTTAAGCTGAGTTGCATGTTATTTTCGGGTTTGCTGATGGCAAAGTTCGCAGCCTTTTTCGACGGTTGTTTGCTCGATGTAATGTTCTTGGCCAATGCTGCGGTGGGTGAGGTGGCAGGTGGCGCATTGCACGGTGGTGTCGTAGCGGCTGAGGCCACGTGCGGTCATGGCTTGGGTGTCGCGGGTATCGGGTGGCATGACCAATGGCGCGCCGGCTTTCCACAATTCGTAAGCCACTGGCAGGTTGTTGTGATGATGATTGGCCGAGCCAACGGTCAGTAGCGTGTTGCGGTGACAGGTGATGCAGGCATTGTTAGTGAGATGCGGCACACGCAGACGCAGGGTTTCGGGCTGGTCTGTGTTTCGTCCGGTTAGCCAACTGGCCGCGTGACGGACCGTCATCTGCCATTTGCTGGCATGGGCTTGCCATGTTTGGTCGCCCAAATGGCAATCTATGCAGTGAATTGTGCCGCCTTTGCCACGTATTTGCTGGTAATGAAACGACGACAAATCCACTGCCACTGCCCCGCCAACGGCAGCCTGACCGCGCTTCACATAGGTCGTTTCGGGCACGGTGTGGCAACTGATGCAAAAAGTATCTTCGTTTTCGCGGGCGGTAACATAGCTTGTGCCGCCGATTAACACAGCGAGGATGACTAAGCTGATGAGCATTAATGGTAGCCACAACGCCAAGCTGCGGCTTGACTTGGGCTGCCCCCAGCCGAAGTCATCAGATGCCAAACCCGCATCTTCTTCGGGCAGTTCGTATGTGTCACGAATAACGCGCATCTGTATGGGAATTTAAAATTGAGAATTGAAAATGAAAAATTGTCAAGTTAATTCTTAATTTTCAATTTTGAAACTTTCACTCGGTTGAAGATCATGATGAGGATGCCAGCGATGATGCCGAAGATCGAAACCCAGACGGCGGTCGGCAATGCGCCGAGTGTCCAAGCGTCGGGGCGAAAGAAAAGCTCGACCCAGCCGCGCCCAATGCCATACCAAATGAGGAAAAGCGGGCCGATATCGCCGTCAACCAGCGGGCGGTTGGCCGTTTCTGGGCGATTGGGGTCTTGTTGATAGCGCCGCGCCAGCCACATGAGCAGCAAAAAGCCGCAAAAGTTCCACACTGATTCATACAAAAAGGTGGGGTGAAAACGGGTGTCGGGCGGGTAGGTTTGCATGTCGGTAAAGTCGAATTTGCCGGTGCGCACCCGAAATGGCTCTTGGATGATAAGCCCCCACGTGGGTGAGCCGGTTGGCCCGCCGTATAGCTCTTGGTTGAAATAGTTGCCCCAGCGCCCGATGGCTTGGGCCAGCAACACGCCGGGCACGATGTTGTCGAACCAGCGCCACAATGGGGCCTTGTTGCGCCACATGACGTAAATAATGCCGATGCCGCCGCCAAGAATGCCGCCATAAATGCCGATGCCGCCTTGCCAAATGGCGAGAATTTGCAGCGGGTTGTCGCGGTAATAGGCCCAGCCGCTGCCGCTGCCGTCCTTGGGAACTGAAAAGACGTGATACAAACGTGCCCCGACCAAGCCGAGACCGATCACCCAGATCGCGCCATCAGACACAATGTCGGGGTTTTCGCCGCGTCGTTTGGCTTCGATCATTGCCACATAACACGCCAACATCATGCCAAGCGTGATAACGATGCCATACCAATAAATTTTGATAAAACCGAGGTCGAGTGCAATTCTAGATTCCATTAATAGTTGAGAGTTGAGAGTTGAGAGTCGAGAGTTGAGAATTGCTTACTGTCAACTCTCAACTCTCAACCGCATTAGTTTTTGGGTGTGCGAAGTTTTAAAATGTCAACCCGCTTTTCGTTTCCTTCGAGCAGGCGTTTGAGGTTGGGGCGCAGGGCGATGAGGCACAAGATGAGTGCGCCCCAGCCGTAAATGGGGTAGGTGGGCGGCACGCTGCCATTGAGCGCCAAAATGGTGGTGACGATGGCGACGGAGGCGGATGCCAAGATGGTCGCCAGCGAAGCGTAGCCGATCACCAGCCACATAAACAAACCCAAAAACAAGGCCGAAAACCCCGCCGTGATCGAAAATGCAAACCCTGTGCCGACCGCGGTGGCCCCACCGGCCCCACCCGAAAATTTGAGGAAGAGTGATTTATTGTGCCCCAAAATGACACCGACACCGGCCAAAGCCTCGGCCAAGCCGTTTGTTGTTGCCGTGCCAACCAACGATTGAATGAGCATGACGATAATCACGCCCTTGCAGCCGTCGAGCAAGGCGGTTAATACGCCAGCGATTGGGCCAGCCGCTCGATAGGCGTTGGTTCCGCCGGTGCGACCGCTGCCATGCGTGCGAATGTCGGTTCCGGTGCTGAGTTTGACAATGACATATCCAAAGGGGATGGAGCCGACTACATACCCAATCACACCACAAATTAGAGAAATAAGATAAGGATTCATAAGGTTCACTCTTTTCTTGGCGGTAAATTTACAGACAACTTTAGTCTTGGCAGTATAAACCGAAATTCTACATTTCATTGTAAACGAATGCAAGCGGCTATACTACGCGCATATGCTTTCTGAGTCGGTGCAGAATTATCTTAAAGCCATTTACAAGCTGAAAGAAGATGGTAAGCGCGTGAACACCAACGCCTTGGCCGATAAACTGGCTGTCTCGGCGGCTTCGGTGACGGGTATGGTGAAAAAATTGGCCGAGCTAAAATTGGTCGAACACGAGCCATATCAAGGCTTTCACCTTACGCCGACCGGCGAAAAGATGGCACTTGAAATTGTGCGGCATCATCGCCTAATCGAGTTGTATTTGATGGAGGCAATGGGCTATAGCTGGGATCAGGTGCACGACGAGGCCGAGCGGCTCGAACATGCGATTAGCGAAGCGTTTGAAGATCGCATGGCGGCGTTGTTGGGTGACCCCAAACACGACCCGCACGGCGACCCGATCCCGTCGAAAGATGGCGTGGTGGCTGGCGTGTCGCGCTATAAATTGGCCGATGTGCCGACGGGCGATGTGGTGCAGATCGAGCGTGTGGACGATAACGACGGCGAGCGTTTGCGTCAATTGGGGCATTTGGGATTGCGCCCGCGTGTAACGATCAAAATGCTGTCCAACGACCTCGGTACGTCGCACGTGCTTTGCAGTGTTTGCGCACAAACCAGCGACCCAACCCCGCAGCCAGTCGAAATTACCCGCGTCTTGGCGCAATTGGTCTTTGTCAAAGGCGTCAGTAGTTGAGAGTTGAGGGTGCTTTCTCTTAACTCTCAACTCTCAACCCTCAACCCTGAACTCTCAACCCTCTATCCTCAGCACGCAGCGCCTCAGCATTGGCTATGGCAAAAAGCGATTGTTTAGCGATCTTAATTTGCAGATTGCGGCAGGCGAAATGGTGTGCTTGCTCGGGCCAAACGGCACAGGCAAATCCACCTTGTTGCGCACCCTCACTGGGTTGCAGCCAGTTTTGGCTGGCTCGGTGCAAGTGCGGGGCGATGAATTGGCGCGGCTGACGGTGGCCCAAATCGCTACGCGGCTGGCGGTGGTGCTGACCGAGCGGGTCGAGGCCAATCATATGACGGCCTATGATTTGGCGGCCCTAGGGCGCTATCCGCACACCAATTGGGCGGGGCAATTGTCGCAGGCCGATCATGAGGTCGTGCGCGATGCCATGCGGCGCACTCGTTGCGAGGCGCTGGCCCAGCGCAGTGTGGCGCAATTGAGCGACGGTGAACGCCAGCGGGTGATGATTGCACGGGCGTTGGTGCAAAGCACGCCGTTTATTGTTCTCGACGAGCCGACGGCTTTTCTCGATTTGCCGCGCCGTATCGAGACCATGCGCCTGCTTAACACCTTGGCGAACGACAAACAACTTGCCATCCTCGTCAGCACGCACGAGCTAGATTTGGCGTTGCGTTTCGCGCATCGGCTGTGGGTGCTGACCGAGGACCGCCAATTTATTCAAGGCGCACCCGCCGCGCTTCTGAAAGACGGCACATTGCACAAGGCGTTTTCAATGACGAATGAGGAGTTACCTTTGGTTAATTACGAATTACGAATTACGAATTACGAATGAGGTGCTTTGCAAGTTCTACTCGTTACTCGTTACTCGTTACTTGTTAATTATTTCGTCTAAATTTACATAACTCCCTAAAAAACTCGTAATTCGTAATTTGTAATTTAATGACTCATGCGCCAAGGGCTGGTCATAACGCCGTCGGCGAACGCGAGCGGAACTTCGCCTTCGATGGTGAGGCGGGGATGGGCCTCGACTTCGGCCCGCAGCGACGGGCTAACCCAGAAATGTTCGAGCGACAGCGTATTTTGCACAAACATGAGCTTGGCGTTTTCGGGGGATGGATTGCCGCTGCCGCGCACCACCGCGCAAATGGCGTGATAATCATCGGCGCAGATCACCGGAACCGACATGCGATACATGCCAAATGTGCCGGAGGTGAGGCCGTTCATATAAGTGATATACCAATCCACCTTCTTCATCAGTCGCGCTGTCGTCGAGTTTGCCATGCCGAGGCCAGAGGCGTTGCCTTGCGTTTCGTGGGTGAGATCGAGCACCGAAATGGTCGAAATATCAGGTGCGCCGTCCGGCTCTTTTTCCAGCACCACCATCATTCGATTGGTGACGTTGGTATCCATCCCGGCCCCGCTGATATTTTTGCCGATTTCGCGCAGCACCAGCGTATCGAGTTTGGCAAAGGGGATGCTGGCCAAATAGCGCCGCGCCCGCAGCAACGCCGCCCGCTCGACATCTGTGCCCACTTGGTCAGCGGTCATGCCGATGATCTCGCCGGTATTCTCATAGGCATTTTCGATAATGCCGATCGCGCCAACAAAATTGGTATTGGCTTCATACACACGGGCGGCAGGCGACAAAAAGCGCCGAAAGCCCGGCCCACCATACGAGTGCATAATGGCAGCGCCGTGCTGTTTGCCCAAGCCAATAATCACCATTTTCGACGGCCCACTCTCAAGGTCAGAGCGAAAATCGGTGTGGGGTTTGATGCGGCTGAGGAAGATGCAGTGGTCTGCGGTCATGCTTTCTTCGCCCTGATAAAGCGGCGGCCCGTCGGGCAATTGCCCAATTACCTTGACCGCCATCGTGGCGCGGATTTCGCAGCCGATGTAGTCCTCGGTCACGCCATATTCAGCCAGCACGCCGATCTGGCCTTCGACCGTTGCGCCGCCGTGACTGCCCATAGCGGGGAAAACAAAGGGCCGAAAACCGTGCGCTTTTAGCGCCGCTACCGTTGCGCGGGTAATTTTGGCGATATTGGCGATGCCTCGGCTGCCGACGCCGACGCCGACGGTGGCGTCGGGTTTGTCGAGTCGCGCCCGCATTCGCGCAATCAGCCCATCATTTTCGAGTGCCTTGCGAGTGGCGAGGTCAATATCCTCCACCTGCGGCACATCGAATCGTTGCCGCACGGCCAGCAAGGTGCTGGGTAATGGCGCGGTGAAATTTAAACGCTGAATATCTTCAAAAAGCCGGTTGTCCATTGGTCACCTCCGCCCTTGTTTGGGGTATGGGACGACATTGCGTAGGGGCACAGCCTGCTGCACCTCTACACAATGTCGCCCCATACAGTCAATTAAAAGAACAATTTGGCAACGCCCAAAATGCCTTGTTTCCAAGGCACGCGATGCGACACGCCGCTGCTGCCTTCAAATTTGTGCAAACTGGCTAAATACCAATCATAATTGCGCACGAGCGCCTGTTTGTTTGAATATTTTGGCTTGTAGCCCAACACCCGTTCGGCTTTTTCAATCGAGACAAACGAATCTTTTGAGGCGGTTTCATACACCCATTTATACAAAGGCGACAATTTGAGGGCTTCTAAGATGCGCAAGGTCCAGATGATGGGTTCGGCGGGCAAGCCGACCACTTTTTTGCCATAACCAGCGCGGTCGAGCACAGCCTGATAATCTTCGCCCATGGTGGTAAATTCTTTTGCCCCGATGTTAAACACATCGTCAACCTTTTCGGCGGGCAAGGT
Source organism: Anaerolineae bacterium (assembly GCA_018500105.2). GTDB lineage: Bacteria > Chloroflexota > Anaerolineae > J036 > Brachytrichaceae > AQU-03. The sequence continues at coordinate 2,134 of JAHBAL020000091.1, read as the reverse complement.
GGCGCACAAATAAATCGCCTCGCACAAATCCTCGACATCGAGCAACTGATAGCGGTTTTTGCCGTTGCCGATCATGGGGAAGCCGCGCTTGTCTTTGGCCCAATCGTAAAGCAAGGCAAACACGCCCAGCCGTTCGGGGCCGATGAAGGATTTCGGGCGAATGATTGGCACGACCATGCCCTTTTTGCGATAGTCGGCGCAGATCTCTTCGGCCTTGACTTTGCAAATGCCGTATGGCCCAACGCCTTGCAGTTGGTCGTTTTCGAGCAATGGGTGATGGTCGGGAATGCCATACACTGCCGTTGACGAAATGTGAATGGCGCGTTTGATGCCGTTTTGATAGGCCGCCTCGAATGTATTGCGCGAGCCATCGAGATCGGTGCTGTAAATATCTTCGGCCTTATATAGCGGCAACGCCGCCGCCGTATGCACCACAATGTCAATCGGCCCAGCAGCGTTGCTGGGCGACATTGCGCTGGTCAATTTTGCCAAATCGCGGATGTCGCCGATGACTTTGTTGACTTGGTCTTTGCAATCTTCATAATCGAATTCGGCGATGTCGTAACAGGTGACTTTGTGCCCACGCGCCAACAAATAGCGCGTCAGGTTGATGCCGAGAAAACCGGCCCCGCCGGTAATAAAGTAATGTGACATGATGTGGGGTCGTAATCCTTACTCAACTTTGACAATCTTAAACGCAGTTGCGCCGCCCGGTGTTTGCAATTTCACCGTATCGCCGGTTTTTTTGCCAAGCAACGCCACGCCTAATGGCGATTCATTTGAAATTTTGCCTTTAGCTGGGTCAGATTCAGCCTTGCCGACGATCATATACACCTCTTTCAGGTCGTCGCCTTGCTCCATCACAGTGACCGTCGAGCCAACCGAGACGCGGCTGCGGTCAATTTTCACGTCATCCAAGATGACCGCGTCTCGCATCATGCGTTCGAGGTCTTGAATGCGCCCAAGCAAAAAGGATTGCTCTTCTTTGGCGGCAGTATAGTCGGCATTTTCCGACAAATCGCCTTGTTTAATCGCGTCGTGCAGACGCTTCGCCAATTCTTCGGCGCGTACGGTGCGCAAAAATTCTAATTCTTCTTGCAGCTTCTTTTTTCCGGCTGCGGTTAAATAGGTTGTATTGCTTTGAGACGAGTCCATAGGGGCCATTTTAACCTAAGCGGCCTCATTTTTCCAATGTTGCCGTTCAGTTGAATCTCCGGTTTAGCTCATGGGTTGGCCTTTGGAAATGGGATTTTCGCTCGATTTTGCCAAAATTTGGCGAATGCGGGTTTGTCGCGGGTTCGAAGTTTGCTTGGACTAGCTTTGTTTTTGATCATACTGAGATAAACCGCATATGGCATGGTGGCACGTTGGCTAAAAACTTCTTGGCTGTCGCCATTGATGCCGATGGCGTTGAGGGTGTAACGATAAACACCGCCCGCAACCACATCGTTGTCAGTGATCGAATAGGCTGCACCTGCCCCGTTTTTGCCCAACGGCGCGATATTTCTGGCATTCGCATTGGCGCGGGGCTTGCTGTTTGGCTCACTCACAACTTCGCGGATGAGGGAAAAGGCCGACAAGTTAAGCTCGCTGCTGGTCACCCAATTTAGGCGGCAGCCCGTGCCAGCACCGCAGGTCACCATTTGGGACGGATTTTGAGCGCTAAGGGTGACTGCCGCTGCGCCTGAAGCTGGTGGTGTGGTGTTCACTGGCTCAACCACAAGTTTTAATTCGTTGTCACGCGGGTTGGGGTCGAGCACCACTTGATTGGGAATGTTAGCGAAATTTGAAAAGATGCGGGCCAGCACCGTAAATGCGCCCGGCTGCGCCACATTCACCACCACACGAATATCGGTGGGTCGGGTCGGTGCTACGTTCACCGTGCCCAATTCGATACGCCCATCGTCAATCCCAGACACACAAGCGTTTGGCGCTTCGATGCCATTAACAAAAATTTGCTGGCATTGGGCCGCGCTGGGGATGAATAGATGCAGGGTGGCGGAGGCGCTGCCCCCGTTTGAATTTTCGCCCAAGATAGCGAAAATATGAAACTCGGTTTGATTGTCGCGCAGCGTGTAAATTGCTTTGTCGTCACCCTTCAGCCCCAACTCTTGCGTGACGGGGGGCGGGGGCG
>JAHBAL020000011.1 GCA_018500105.2 Anaerolineae bacterium | reverse complement strand
TTTGGGCGGCAAACGCCCAGCTTGGGTGGGGCGCGGGTCGAGATCGTCGGCTTCTTCGTCCCATTTCATAGAGGCACTGGTGTCGAGCAGCATATGCACCGTCAAATCTTCCTCTTCTTCAAATAGCTTGATATACGGGCGTTCGAGCCGCGCATACACGTTCCAGTCTACCCGACGCGGGTCGTCGCCGGGCACATAGTCGCGGTAATCGGCAAATTCGACCGAGCGCCCGCGCCTGGTACTGCGGCGCTCACCCGTATACGTGCCGGGCCTGCGCTTCACCGACCATAATCGTAATCCAGTGAGTGATTTGAGAAAAGATTCAGACAGCATCTATTCCATATTCTACAGCAGCAAGCAATGGACAATGGACAATGGATAATGGACAATGAGCAATGGACAATGGACAATGGATAATGGACAATGGACAATGGACAATGAATAACGAGTAACGAGTAATCAGTTACTCATTGCCCATTGCTCATTGTCCATTGTCCATTGTCCATTGCTCATTGCCCATTGCTCATTGTCCATTGTCCATTGTCCATTGTCCATTGTCCATTGTCCATTAAAAATCGGCCCTTTGGATGAGCGATCTCGGTCAAAACTTGGTTGACGAATGTATCTTTGCGACTATACTTTAATCTATAAGCGCGACGCAAATACGGAACATACCTAATAAACGGTAACGCTCCAGATCCAAGGTCTGGACAAGGCATCTAAGAAATTCCCGTGTTTTGACGTTAACCTTTGTTCATCTTCGAGCGACGATAATCACGTCGCTCGAAGTCTTTTTCCCCTCACATATCCCACAAATCACGTGAGTAGTGCTGGTAAAATCGCGCACTTGACGCGCACTTGACGCGCAGTCAAAGCAAACTCAGGAGAATATCAAAAAATTCCATGAAACTTAATCAATTTACAAGACTTGCCGTTGGCGTAGCCGCGGCCAGCAGCGTGATGGGGGCGCAGGTTGCGACGGCCCAAACCCCAGCCCCAGCCCAACCCGGGGTGAACCTGCTCACCAACCCCGGCCACGAACATCCGGGTGCCTATTTCGGCGGTCGCGGTGAGCTAAACGTCACTTGGAACTGGACCCCGTTTTGGGAAGAACCGCCTCCAGGCACAGACCTGCGCGATCAAAACTATCGCACACCCGAATTTCGCCCACCCTTCGCCCGCGATTATCCTTATCGCGTGAACAGCGGCGGCGGGTCAGACCGCTGGTTCAACTACTTTGCACTCAACAAAGCCGCTGGCATTATGCAAGTGGTCGAAGGGTTGCAAGCTGGGCAACGCCTGCGCTACTCGGCATGGGTGCAACTGTGGTCGTCCAATGACAACGACCCCGCCATTCCACCCAAGTCCACCCGCGACGGCAACATGCAAATCCGCGCTTGTATCCAACAAGACGGCGGCCCCCGCAACATGGTCAGCCCCGAATTGGTATGCTCACCTTGGTATCAACCCTATGACAAGTGGTATCAAATCAGTGTGGATGCCGTCGCCAAAGGCCCCAAGGTCTTGGCACTGGTGCAATCACGCGCCTCGATTCCGGTCGAGCACAACGATGCCTATGTAGACGATAGCTGTCTCGAAATCTTGTCGGGTTCAGGCATTTGTCTGGGGCAAGGCTTCGTGCCAACTGGCTGGTCTAAGGGTGTCGCCCAACAATCGGCCCCAGCCCCCTTGGCCCCCCCTGATGCAGGCCCGGCTGCAAGCAAGCCTGCCACCGCCTCGGCCCCAAGCGCTGTCGCTTCGGCTCCTGCAGCCAGCGCTCCTACCGCCAGCGCCCCCGCCGTCGCCGGACAAGCTCCGCGCTTGCAAGATTACAAGACCTATGACGAATATTTGACCGCCTATTATGCTTATGTTCGTGCACCACGCCCTGCCAGCACTGGCACGGCTGCCAGCACCAGCACAGCCACATCAACCGGAACTGCTGCCAGCGCGGGCGCGGCTTCGACCGTAAGCAACGTGGCTGCGGGTCTCAATATTCGCTCTGGCCCCAGCACGGGCGCTAGCATCATTGGTGTATTGCCCCAAGGCGCTTCGGTTGAAGTGACCGGCAAGACTGCCGATGGTCTATGGTATCGCGTCAATTCAACCAGCGGCACGGGTTACGTGTTTGCTGCGTTGACCACGCCAAACGCCGCTGCTCAAGCTGCGTCGGTTGTGCAATAATCATCAGATTAGACAAACAAAAAGCCGCAAGGGGATCGCCCTTGCGGCTTTTTTGTTTGTCATAACACGCTTACCACGACCAGTATAGTAAACTATGCGCTTAGCATGGCTGATGGTTATAAAAACTGCCAGCGATCTTAAGCACCAAGAAGTGGTTTACTATGTCTCACAAAATATTTGATCAAGTCGTTGACCGTAAAGTTTCAAACAGCATTAAATGGAAACTCTATGGCGATGACGTATTGCCCATGTGGGTCGCCGACATGGATTTCAAGTCGCCCGAACCGATCATTCAAGCCTTGCGCGATCGCGTTGAACATGGCGTATTTGGTTACGAAGCCCCCTCGGATGAAATGCGAGCGGTGGTGGTCAATTGGCTCGCCAAGAAATACCAATGGGCGATTCACCCCAACGACCTTGTGTTTTTGCCCGGTCTGGTGAGCGGGTTAAATTTGGTTGCACGCGCTTATGGGCATATGGGCGACAATGTCACCACCCTAACGCCAGTTTACCCGCCCTTCTTGAGCGCTCCCGTCAATCAAGGACTTACGGCTGTCGGCTGTCAACTCAAGCGCGTGGATGATGGCGAGCATGTGCGCTATACCATTGATTTTGACGCTTTTGAAAAGACCATCACGCCGCGCACCCACATTTTCTATTTGTGCCACCCACACAACCCCGCCGGTATTGTGCTCAGCCGCGAAGAATTGCTCAAACTGGGCGAAATTTGCTTGAAGCACGATGTCTTGATCATCTCAGATGAAATTCATTGCGATTTGATGCTAGACGGCAACCAGCACGTGCCAATGGCCTCGGTGTCAGAAGCGATTGGGCAACATTGTGTCACCTTGATGGCCCCCAGCAAAACCTTTAACGTGCCGGGCTTGGGCTTTAGCTTTGCGGTGGTGCAAAACAAGCGCCTGCGCGAACGGCTGCAACATGCCGAGGCTGGCATTGTGCCGCATGTCAACGCACTGGGCATCACCGCCGCCCACACCGCTTATACCCAATGCGATGGCTGGCTGGCAGACCTACAAGCCTATTTGACCGAAAACCGCGACGTGATGCTTGACTATTTGGCCGAAAACATGCCCGAAATCAAGGCCACGCGCCCGGCAGGCACTTATCTCGGCTGGCTCGATTGCAACAATACCAATATCAAGGGCAACCCTTACGACTTTTTCCTCAAAGAGGCCAAAGTTGCGCTCAACAGCGGCCCTATGTTCGGCGCGGGCGGCGAGGGTTTTGTGCGCTTCAATTTCGGCACATCGCGCAGCACCATGCTCGAAGGGCTTGAGCGTATGAAGTTGGCGTTGGATAAGATTAAGTAACTGAGATCGGCGGGGGGTGGGCGGAGACCGTCGGGGGGGTCGCTGCGCTCAACCACCCCCCCATTTGGGGAACCCCCTCGGGGGGGTTTTTCCCCCCAAACCACCCCC
>JAHBAL020000180.1 GCA_018500105.2 Anaerolineae bacterium | reverse complement strand
TGGGGCAAGGCATTTGCTGGCTTTAACGGGTTGACGATGTGTGAAATGCAAATGCCTTGCCCCTACGTCAAAATTCCTTCTTGATCGTGAGGTTGGTATAAGTGAGACGGACCACCGGCGCGTCTCTACCGTTGGGCATCAAGGTTTGATCGGCTGATGTTTAAAATCACCCCGAACCCCAGCATTAACCATTAACCAATTCACTTCAGCGCCTTATCAATCTTCATTTGCAAATGCTCACGCGCCAAGATGGGCGCATAGCGCGGCGGGTGGGCGGCATCGCTACAGCCCGGCAGGCATTCGATCAGCGCATCGGGGTTGGGGTTGTAAAAGAAGGGGATGGACTGGCGGCGGCGACCGATATCGGCGGCGGTTGGCACCACGCGGTGTAGCGTGCTCACCCAGCGGTCATTCGTCCAGTTCATCAGCAAATCGCCGATATTGATGATAAAGGCATCGGGCGAGGCGTGCACATCCACCCATTCACCGCTGCGGGCCTTGGCTTGCAGCCCGGCGCTTTCGGGCGACCACAAAATGGTCAAAATGCCATAATCGGTGTGTTCGGCGGCCCACGTTGCGCCGGGCGCGATCTCACGCGCTGGCGGGTAATTGAGCAGCCGCAAGACGGCGCTGGCGTGGTCGGTTTTGTCGGCAAACCAAGCTTCGGGCAAATTGAGCGCACTGGCAAACACCTGCATCAGCCGCCCCGCGAGGGCATACATCTCGTCGAGGTAGCGGGCGCAGGCGTGGCGCATGGCGGCATCGGCGGGCCAACTGGCCTCGTCTATCGGGCGTTTCAGGTTGAGGCTTTCCTTATAGTCAACGCTGGCCAGATCGAGCGTCGCGCCCAATTGCTCGCCGCCCACGCGAATATAGCCAAAGCCTGCCTTGGCAGCAATGCGCATTTTGTCGGCGGGCGGCTGGTCGAAAAAGGCGAAGGTCTGGCGGCTGAGTTCGGCGATCAGGTCGGCAGGCACGCCGTGATTGACGACGGTCAAGAAGCCGATGTCTTCGCAGGCGCGGGCCATTGCTTGCGCCACAGCGGTCTTGTTGCCATGTTCAAAATAGTCGGCCAGGTCAATACAAGGGATGTTGAGGTTGTGCATGGGTTAATTGTTGCGGTGGGCCAGCCATTCGCGCACTTGGGCTACGTTGGTGAAATCGAGCAAGGCTTCGGCAAAATTGCCCAACTGTTCGCTGTTTAGGCTGCGTAATTGCTGCGTGATGTCGCTTGGAACCTCGCCCAAGCGGCGTTGCAATTGGCGCTGGGTGATTTCGATCAGCCCCGTTTGCCTGCCCAGCACTTCGCCTTCGATCAACCCCACTTGTTTGCCGCGTTGCTCACCCTCGATGAACCCCACTTGCTTGCCGCGTTGCTCACCCTCGATCAATCCCACCTGCTTGCCGCGTTGTTCGGCGCGGCGCTCCCAACTGGTGATAATCTCGGTTAGTGGGGCAGGGGCTTGTAATTCAGCGATTTTGCTTGCTTCTTGCATAAATACATCCTCCTCTTTCTCGTTCAAACTTAAGTATACGTCAATAAATTGGGCAATATGTTCGATGCGTTCATAATCGAGCGTCAGCGTCGCCAACATCCGCAAGCACGCTAGCTTTACTTTAATGCGATCCTTGGGCGCGATATCCATCTTCGCCATCAATGCGGTGGCGACTGGGTTATCATTGCGCAAGAATTGTCGCCAATCCAGCCGATTGAGTTGAATGACCTGAAACTTGAATTGCAAAATTTTATCGCCTGCCGCTTCGATTTTGAATTGATTGGCTATTTTCGTTTTTGGCTTGTCAAACGAAGTGAGCAAAATGGGGTAAACCGGCAATTCATATAGCTCGTAAAGTTGCAGGGCATAAAGCGCCATGCGCTGATGAATTTTTTTCAGGCGACGGGTCGAGGATTCGTGCTCGATATGCACGATGAAAAAGGCATCGCCGTCGAGCAATGTGGCGCGTAACGCCAAATCAACGATCTTGCGATAGCGGCGTTTGCCTTTGCCGAGCAACTCTTTATCCAACAAAACGAGCGATTGCGCCTGAATTTGGCTGGCAACCTTGGGGAAAAAGAGCCGAATAAAATCGAAAGCAAACTCGGTGATGAGCCGCTTAAACAGCGCGTCGTGGTCAATTGAACGATGGGAAGTTGACATTTTGTAGCTGAGGTATGCCAACTGCTATACTCGTATATATGATACCCGATGTAATCAAACTCACCCAAGACCTCGTAGCAATACCATCTGTGAGCATCAACAACAACATCGCCGTGTGCGATTATTTGCAGCGGTTGTTGCTCGATCTCGGTTTTGAGGTCGAACGCTTGTCGTATGATGACAATGGTCAGGAAAAAGTGAACCTTGTGGCCCGCAAAGGCAGCGGCACGGGCGGCCTTGGCTTCTTTTCGCATACCGACACCGTGCCGGGCGATCAAGGCTGGGAGCCATACAATCCCATTATTGCGGATGGCAAGCTGTATGGGCGCGGCAGTTGCGATATGAAAGGCCCGTTGGCGGCGACCATCGTCGCGGCGGCCAAGGTGGATGCCGCGCAGTTGAAAAAGCCTGTATATATTGTGCTGGCCTCGGACGAAGAGAATGGGTATTATGGGGCAATGCACATTTGCAAGCACTCGAAATTGCTGGCTCAAAATTGGCCGACGCATGGCGTCATTGCCGAGCCGACGCAGTTGCGCCCGGTCTATTCGCACAAGGGCGGCACGAGCATCTTTGTGACGGCCACTGGTTTTGCCGCACATACCAGCACCGAAAAGGGCATCTCGGCCAATTTCCTCATTGCGCCGTTTTTAGCCGAAATGGCGGCCTTGGTTCCGCTCTTCAAGCGCGACGAACGCTATCTTAACCACGAATTTAGTCCGCCCAGCTTTGGCTTTAATATGGTGCTAAACGATTTTGGCACGCGCAGCAATGTGAGCGCGGGCAAAACGGTTTGCACGCTGAATATCCGCAATATGCCCAAAGTGGACAACGAAGGCGCGATTGCGCTGATTGTTGAGAAGGCGCAAAAGCACAACCTGAAAGTCGAGGTTGACCCGACCGATTATTTTTATGTGCGGCCCGATAACGACATGGTGCAAGCCGCCTGCCGCGCCACTGGCCTAAGCCAGCCCGAAACGGTGGCCTATGGCACCGAGGCGGTCATTTACCAAGCCCACATCCCCAACCAAGTCATCCTTGGCCCCGGCAACATCGCCCAAGCCCACACCGTCGGCGAATGGATCACGCTAGAGCAACTGACTGGCTCAGTTGGAACGTATGAGCGTTTGATCGCCGAGTTGTGTGGCGCATAGGGGCAATGGTATTAAGTTGAAGTGACACCCTAAAAATGGAGTCACGTCACATTTTTAATTGCTCCTCTGTTGCAGGTGGGTGAACCAAACGGACAGTGTTACGCTACTGAAAACCAATATAAAAAGTGTGACCCGCAGCGTGCCCCCTTGCTGAGCGTTGGTGAGGCCATTTTGGGCAAGAAAAACCAAGTTCAGAAGCAAGTAGCCAGTAATGGAAATAATCGCTATTGACAGCAATTTTGCTTCCACTTTGCCAAAGGCTAGGATTGTCAGCCAGATCAAGATGATCAGGTTAGCTGATACGCGCAGTGCTTCGAGCTGATGAGTGGCGGCATGTAGGAGAATATCAGCCAGTTGGACCAGGATGAGTATGCCGCCGATCATTTTGAGAGTGGTGCGGGTGTTGTTCATGGGGCCTCACTGGGTTGGCGATAGGCGCTCCACACCGATACTGCCACCATCAGCGCGGCCAGTGGCAAAATAATTTCGTTGCCGATGGCGCCGGGTGGGGTATGGGCGAAGGTGACGGGTTTCATTTGGCCAACCAATTTACGTAGTAATACCTCTAATATGAGCATTAGCCACATGAAAGGGACGAGTGCGCGATAGCGAAAGACCACCAGCAGTTGAATGATGGCAAATAATAATTGAGAACTGCCCCATAGACCAAAGGCAAAGATAATGCCGTTTGCACCGGCCACCGATAAATCAATGCCAGCAATACTGCCTGCACCGCCATCTGGGGCGAGCAAATGGATGAAACTACGCACGGTGCTGATGATGGCGTAGAGGGCGAAGCCATAAAAGGGCAGTTGCCAACCGTGTAAGGTGTTGTCAATCTGGCTGGGTAAGAGGGTTTTAAAAATGTTTTTCATCAATGACTTTCTACTGGGTGCTCAGAAACTTAGATATATGCGTATATTTGATGCGTCATCCCGATACGAAGTGAGGGATCCCTATCGCCTCAACCCATACAAACGTCACACTGGCTTG
>JAHBAL020000142.1 GCA_018500105.2 Anaerolineae bacterium | reverse complement strand
GTAACGCCGGTTTATATTGACAAACAGGGGAAATGGGATATTGCGGTCGAAGCGTTACGTAAATTTGACGTGGTTTTTCCGGTGCTACATGGCCCAAACGGCGAAGACGGCACGGTGCAAGGCCTGATGGAGGTCTTGAATGTGCCCTATGTTGGCGCAAAAGTGGTTGGGTCAGCCGTCGGTATGGACAAGGCGATTTTTAAAGACGTGATGCGAGCGCATAACTTACCCGTAACTGACTCAATCGTCGTGCGGCGCGGCGACTGGCAAAAGCACGCCGATCAGATCATCACACAAGCGGGTGCGCAACTTGGCTGGCCCATTTTTAGCAAACCCGCCAATATGGGCAGCAGTGTCGGCATTTCAAAATGCAAAAACGAGGCGGAACTGCGCACCGGCATCGAAGATGCCTTTAAGTGGGACCGCAAAATTTTGCTCGAAAAAGCCGTGCCCAAAGCCCGCGAACTTGAGGTCAGTGTGCTTGGCAACGATGACATGATCGCCTCGGTGGTCGGTGAAATCATCCCCGGACGCGATTTTTATGACTACAACGCAAAATATATAGACAAAGGCGAATATGAATCCAAATTGCTTGTGCCCGCCCCCATTCCCGATCCACTCAGCGTGTTGATGCGCGAAACGGCAATCGAAGTGGCGAAACACGCCGATGTGCGCGGTATGGCGCGGGTTGATTTTTTGATGGACAGCACATGCGGTGAAATTTATGTCAATGAGATTAACACGATTCCGGGCTTTACCGAAATCAGCATGTACCCCAAATTATTTATTGCGGCGGGGTTCAGCTATGCTGGGTTGCTCGATCGGTTAATTGAATTGGCTCTTGAGGAGTAATTTTTGAGTATGAAACCCCAAAAACCCAAACGCACCTCACAGCCTCGCACCCGATACGAAGTTTCTAATATTTTCTCTGGCTTTAATCGCCCCGGCGGCCCGCCCGGCCCACTCAGCACCCCGCGCTGGGTGCTCGTTTTGTTTGTCGGTTTGCTTGGCGTCTTGGGGCTGTTGATCTCGCGCTGGGTGTTTGCCGAGCAAATGAGCATCGCCGAGGTCAAAGTGATTGAGCCATACACCTTATCGGCGGGCAATATTCAGCAAGCCACGATGGATTTGCGCAACCGCAGCGTCATCATCCTCAACCTAGAAGATATGTGGGATACCGTCACACAGCGCAAAACCTCGACGGTGCAGCAAGCCACCCATCGCCTGCGCGAACAACCCGGCATCAAAGATGCCCATATTTTTTGTGGCAATGTCTCTATGCGCCTATGCGAAGTTCATATTGACCCCAACCCACCGATTGGCGTTTTTCAAACCGGCGTTGCCAATCAGCCAGCAGTGATGTATCTCGATGATCGTGGCGGGGTATGGACGGGGCAATATGCCGCCGCAATGGAAATGCTCAAAGGCGAAACCGGCTTGCTCAACATTACGCTCGAAAAAGATACGACTTTGCCCGCCGCAGGCAGCACCGAGTTCCGCGATAAACCTTATATTTTGCGGGCTTTGACCGAATTGCGCCAATTACAACCCGACATGCGCAATTATGTTTATTCGAACAAAACCGGCTGGGCCTTTGACAACAGCCAAAAAACCCGCATCATTGTGGGTTTTGCCGAGCGGCCCAACATAATCGCCGAAAAACTTAATCTCGCCGAGCAAATCCGCAATGATCGCAACAGCAAGGGCGTCACACCTAAGATAATAGACGTGCGTTATCTCGAAACACCAAGTTACCGCTAGCAAAATGCCAATATCAGCATATTCTCATTCTTCTGAATGAGACAGTGCCATAATACAGGTCTTAGACCAAAAAAAATTAGCAAATGTCAGACGGAAAGATTGTTGCCGCTATCGATATTGGTAGCTCTAAAATAGTCGCTTTGGTTGCCGAAGAGGTGGGAAACAACGAGGTCAATGTGTTGGGCGTCGGGGTTGTGCCCTCACGCGGGGTAAAACGCAGCCAAATTGTTGACGCAGTGCAAACCGCCCAGGCCATACGCGAGGCGTTGGATGGGGCTGAGCATAGCTCTGCCGCCAAGATCACCCACGCCTTGGTGAGTGTCAACGGCAATCATATCGCCTCGCAAAACACGCATGGGGCGGTCGCCATTGGGCGCAGCGAACAAGGCGTGACTGCCGATGACATTGCCCGCAGCCTAGAATCATCTCAGGCCATCCCCATCCCCAGCAACCGCGAAATTTTGCATGTCATCCCACGCCATTTTAAGGTGGATGAACAAAATGGCATCCGCAATCCGAAAGGCATGTTGGGATATCGGCTTGAGGCGCAAACCAATATTGTGACCGCCTCGATGACCTCGCTACAAAACACCATTAAGTGTGTGCAAGACGCCGGTCTGCATATCGCCTTCGACGATCTGGTGCTATCGTCGTTGGCTTCGGCAGAGACAGTCTTAACCCCGATGGAGCGCGAAATGGGCGTGATGTTAGTTGAAGTCGGCAGCGGCACAACCCAAATTGCGGTTTTTCTCGAAGGCGCATTGTGGCATACCGGCGTGGTAGATGTCGGAGCCGACCTGTTTACCAGCGATTTGGCGGTGTGTATGCGCTTGCCGCTCGACACCGCCGAACGGTTAAAGACACAATACGGGCATGCCAACACCGCCCAAATGCCACCCGAACACCAAGTTATTACGGTGAATTATGGCGATGGGCAGCGCGTCAATATCCATCGCCGCGAGGTGTCGGAGATTTTACAAGCCCGCGCCGAAGAGTTATTTGAAATGGTGATGACGACGGCCAAACGCAGCGGCGTTGACACCATGTTGCCTGCTGGCATGGTGCTCACCGGCGGCGGCGCACTCTTGCCGGGCCTGCGCGAGGTTGCTGGCCGTGTATGCGATTTGCCAGTGCGTGTCGGTGGCGTCAACAACATTTACGGCATGGTCGAATCGTTGCGCTCGCCCGCCTATGCGACAGTCATCGGGCTGGCAAAATGGGGCTTTCATGACGGCGGCTCAAAGCCCAACCGCAAACGATCGGGCGGGCTAAATGGCATCAAGCTCAAAGTCCCCAACTTTAACTGGGGGCCAGTCAAAGATTTCCTGGGCAACTTGTTGCCACGCTAAACCAGCGCTGTGAATTGGGATTTAGGGATTGCCAAATAATCGCAACTCAGGTCACTTGGCGCGAATTCCTAGTTAGCATCTAAACTCGGAGAAGCGGAAAATGCGGAGAAGCGATTCATAAAAAACTATTTCTCCGCTATCGCCGAAACCTCCGCGCCTCCGGGTTAGGCCATTCAGCAAAAATAAATGATCGCTTGAAAATCTTAGCGAGCAGCAAAATTCCATATGCCGCACCCGCACGGGGATCAATCCCCGCGCTACATAACAACGCCCACGACGTGGGCTGCAAACTCAGCCGGTGTAACCGGCGTTGTTATCGAGAACAGCGATTGATTGCTGTTCGGACTCATTCTGTCATTTATTTCAACGCAATGGCCTTAAATTGTGAGGCAGGTCGTTTATGAGGTATCTCAACAAAGAATCTGCGCTAAGCGTCATATCGGCAGGGTGTTTTGCGCTATACCTCGCCGCAATGCCGGTTTATTGCCTGCTGCGCGTGTTTGATGCGCAAACCGGCGTGACATGGCTCACCTTCGCCATGCCCTTGCTCATGACCGGCTTTGCCATTGCGCACATGCTCGGCCAATATGGCGGCTGGCGAGGCACAGCAATGGCGCTCTCGGCATTCGGCATCTCACTCGCCGCCGAAATTATCGGCGTTGGCACTGGTTGGCTGTTTGGCGATTATGTGTATACCGAGCGGCTTGGCCCCAAAGCCTTCGGCCTCGTGCCTTGGCTCATCCCCTGCGCATGGCTCATGATTCTATACCCGGCGTGGGAAATTACCCGCCATGCGTCGGTATCGCGTCTTGTGCGGCCAGTGCTGGCCGCACTCGCCGTCACCGCCTACGACCTCAGCCTCGACCCGCGCATGGTCGCCGATGGCTATTGGGTTTGGCGCGGCGGTGGGTTTTACTTCGGCATCCCGTTCAGCAATTTTGTCGGCTGGTTTATCACAGCTTGGGTGATTGGTATCGGGTGGGATTGGCTCACTCACACGCGCGGCGCTAAAAACGTCGGACGTTTGCCCGTTTGGGCCTATATCGCCCTGTGGCTAGGCGAAACAGTCGCCAATATCTTCTTTTGGTCGGGGCCAGTGGTCGGGGTAATTGTGTTTGTGGCGATGGGGGTGTTTGTGTTGCCGATAGTTAGATTGATTCAAACCCGTTGACGCGCCCAAAACGGCAATACCAAACGCCCGCGCCGATAAGTTTGGCGCAGCAACACAGCGAAAAGAGCCAAACACACCAGCACCGCCACCACTGATGCCTCGGCCCCAAACCCGCCGCCGCTCAACCATGCCGGGCCAACCAGTTCGCTCACCAGCACACCCGGCACATCAATGCCCGACACGTTAACGCCATACACGCCGCCTTGCACAAAATTCCACGCGGTATGAATGCCGATGCTCAGCCACAAACGCCGCGTCAAGGTATAACCAATGCCCAGCATCAAACCTGCCTCGATGGCGATGGCGACAGAGCTAAAAAGCGAGGCATTGGGATTGCCTGCGTGGGCAAAGCCAAACAGCACCGAGGTGATGATGAGGGCAATCCATGTGCCAAGACTTTCTTCGATAATGCGATACAGCACCCCGCGAAAGAAAATTTCTTCGACAAAACCCGGAATGAGGCCAATAGCGAGTGACTGAGCCAGCACACTCAGCGCATTCGAACCAAGCACGCGATACACCCCCAGCAACCACAAAATGCCAACCACCGCGCTAAAGACCAGCGCGCCCGGCGCCAGCCCTTGCACAAATTCGCCCCCATGCCGAAGCGATAATTCAGTAGCAGGCCGCCCCTCAACCATACGCACAAACAGCGTGTAAAGCGAGAGGCTTAATCCGACCGCCACCAAAATGTTGACCCATTCGGGGGAAGCAAGCGCAAACGATTGCAACAGCGAGGCAATCAGCATTTGGCCGAGCGTCATTCCCAGCCCAAGCAAGATTGACCCAAGCACAATTCGGGTGATGAGGAAACGTAAAATACGCAACCCAAGCGAGGGGCGCGCTGGGCGTTGGCTCATTGGGTTGAATTTTCAGATCTAAAAAACACGATACTGGCGGTATGCCCGTGCAAGAAATTGCGCCCACCGACGGGACCAATTTCGCCCGCGCAGAAAAAACCCGCCATCGGCACCCCGTTTACTGCCTCTTGCACCAAATTGCTGTCTACATTGGGCCGATTAAACAAATGCCTGCCGCGCCCATTGCACGAAAATAGCAATGCACCATGCGCGGGCGAGTAAAAGGTTTGCGGGGCCAGCATCATCGCCAAATCTTCTTCGGCAGCGGCGGCATCTCGAATATGCAACTGCACTTTGTCGCCCGGATGGAAGAAATCGCCAATCGCAATCGCGCCCACCTTCGGATCAACCCCCATCACGCCGCGCACCAAAAAATCGCCGCGACCGAGCATTTCGGCATTGGGATTGATGGCGCGGCCCATAAATACGCCGCTACTGCGAAATAAATCGCGCTCATCTTCGCTCAAATCGCCGATCACCCGCTGCAATTCATCGAGTGCGGGGCGGCCATTTAGCGCTAAGATTAAATTTTGTTTCGCAGCGGTGACATCCAGCGCCACCCCGACTGGGCGGCAACCTTGCGACACCACTGTATCCACCACGATATTGCCGACAAAGGCCACGCCAAGCATACCGCTATGAAAACTTTGATCGTTATAGATCAACACGTTATGACCCGGCTCATCGGCCCCACTCGCCACGCCGCCTACAATTGGCACGTTGGGGTAAAACATGTCAAAGGCAGTCAGCACGTCGTCAATCGGGGTTGAAAATGGATCGGCCAGCACGGTGACAAATTTCACCTCGCCCGTGATGCCCACCGCCCGCCGAAAACTGAGCGAATCGCCAAGCATCGCATCCCACTCGCCGCGCGTTGTGCCATTCAACACAAAGGGGCGCAACTCTACCCCCGGCAACTGTGCCGCCAGCAGGGCAATCGCGGGTTCGCCCTCAACTTCGGTGCCGGCGCCGTCGCTTTCATCATAGCCGATCACGCCGGCAGCGGTGCAGCCAATCAGCACTTTTGCCCGCAATATTTGTTTTAATTCATTGGTAATAAACGCCGCCGCACGGGTAAATTTGGCCGAAATGAAGATCTGCACAAAATCAATTTCATGGGTAAAGCCTTGACCTTGCAATTGCTCAATGAGATCATCTATCGCGGCTGAAATATCACGCGCAGTGCTGCCCGACTGCACCGTCAGTGCCGAGGCAAATTTAATGTCACCCTTCATTCATCGTATTTTATACGCTACGGGCGATCATGTTGTGCAAACACTGGCGGCTATAGCGAAAGCAAATCATCGTCGTCATGGTTGCGGCTGGATGACAGGCTGCTGCTGCCGCCAAACATCGAATCCACATTGGCCTGCTCGCGCCCAGCATCAAAGCCGATGGCAAACATGGTTTTGCACATCGCCCGCACTGTCACCTGAAACGCCTCAAGCGATTCTTCTTTGGCATAGCCCCATGCACGGGCCTCGTTTTCGAGGTGCACCCGATTCATATGCTCCAAAATCTCTGGTGAAACGAATTCTTCAAAGGGCATATCACCCAAAATTGCATCAAGCCATGCGCGAAACTCAGATTGTGTCATGGAAGTAATGATATCATTAGATGTTTGAAAAATCTTAGCAAAAAGTAGGTGATTTACCGTGACGCGTGTATTTGTAGACGATGATGAGACATTTGAGTCAGCGTTGCGCCGTTTCAATAAAATGATTTTGGGCGACCGCGTGCTCGCAGAAGTGCGATCTCGTCGTTTTTTTGAAAAGCCAAGCATTGTTGATAAGCGCAAGCGTGCTTCGAAGCTGCGCAAGAGCCGACGCCAGTCGCTCAAACTTCTGACACCAGAAGTGCAAAGTTAAAAGTACAAAGTGGCAAGTAAAAAGTAAAAAGTGCAAAGGAATCTTTGCACTTTTTACTTTCTACTCCGCACTTTGCACTTTCCCTCCCAAAATGTCATTAAAAGCAAAAATTTTAGAAGACCTTAAAGCTTCGATGCGGTCGGGCAATGTCGTGCAGCGCCGCGTCATCGGCTTGATCAATGCCGCCATTAAAAATGAAGAAATCAACGCGCGGGTGGATGCGCGCAAAGGCGTATTGAGCGATGCCGATATCATGATGTTGATTCGCCGCGAAATTAAGCAGCACGAAGAATCGTTGTTGGAGGCCAAAAACGCCAACCGCGCTGATTTGGCCGCAGAGCAAGAAGAAGAGTTGGTCATCCTACGCGCCTATTTACCCCAACAGCTTAGCCGCGAACAAGTGACTGAAATCGCCAAACAAGTCATCGCCGAAGTCAAAGCCACCTCGCCCAAACAACAAGGCGAAGTGATGAAACAGCTTTTGGCACGGGTAAAAGACCAAGCCGATGGAAAAATGGTCAGCGAAATTGTTCGTGGCCTCCTGTCGGGTTAATGGCAATGATTTAGGTGATTCGCTCAGCGATTGCCAAATGGCTCCATGCTCGCCGCGCGATTGCACTTGCTGCAATCGCGCTGCTCACTTTTATTGGGCTAACAGCGGCGCAATTGGCGCGTTTTTGGGTCGGCACTGAAAACGCCCTCAAGACGGGCGAAGTGGCCCCGCGAGACATTCGTGCGCCGTTTAAGATCACCTATGTCAGCGACCTTGACACCAATCGTCAACGCGATCTGGCCGTCGCTGCCATTTCAGCGGTTTATTCGCCCCCCGATGCCCAAATCGCACGTCGCCAAATTCAGCTTGCCCGCGAGGTGCTAGACAAAATTGCCCTAGCGCGTGCCGGGCAACCCATTGCCCCGATCACGCCGTCGCCCGACAGCCCCGCCCCCACACAAGTGCCGGTCGCCGACAGACCCAAGTTATTGGCGGCCATTCAAAATGTAAAACTCGACGACACCGAAATCCAACTCATCTTAAAATCATCGGACACGCGCTGGGCTTTAATTGATTCGCAAATCATCACTTTGTTGGATGAAGCGCTGCGAAACCCGATCCGAACCGATAACCTCGACACGATTAAAGCGCGGCTGCCCGGTCTCGTCAGTTTCATTTACACCCCCGACGAGGCCAGCCTCATTAGCGAATTTGTGGCCGATCTAACGGTGCCGAATACGACGGTAGATGCCAACGCCACCACGCAAGCCCGCACCCGCGCACGAAATAGCATTAGCCCGGTCGAACGCACCTACGAAGCCAACCAAATCATTGTGCGGGCTGGCGAAATTGTGAGCGCGACTGACCTTGAGGCGCTCGAAAAATTCAATTTGCGGCGAGCCGATTTGACCTTGCTCGATGTGCTGGGGGCGCTGGTGATGAGCATGTTGGTCGTCATGATGCTCGCCTTGGCGGTGTCGCGCTATCATGTCATGATGTCGGGGCGGCTCGATATTGAGCGCGTGCCGTTGCGTCGCACTTTTCTGAGCGTTTTTTTTCTGGTCATGGCCCTCTATTTTGCTCGCTGGCAACTGCCCGGTCGCCCGTTGTTTGCCTATATCGTGCCAATCAGCGCCATCGGCATGGCGGTCACCAGTTGGTCACGCGGGTTAACTGGCATCGTTACCAGCCTAACTTTGGCAAGCTTGGGCACGGTTGGGTCAGACAATTCGCTCGAATTAACCGCGTTTTATGCCATTGGCGGCGTGGTGGCCTGTTTGTCGGTTGGTCGCGCCGAACGCATTTCCGATTTTGTTTGGTCGGGCACAATGGCCTTGCTGGCACAATTAATTATTTTGGCGGTCTTTGAAGTGCCGGCGTGGCAAGTTTCAAATGACACCTCGACCCTCATCACGCGCTTTGTGTTTGCCATCATCGGCGGTGTGTTAAGCATGGCGCTGGCCCCAGCCTTTTTGTATATCGCGGGCTTGCCCATGCGCATCATTACGCCACTGCAATTGCTCGATTTATCACGCCCATCGCATCCGCTCATTCAACAATTGCTGACAACCGCGCCCGGAACCTATCATCATTCGCTGATGGTGGCAAATTTGGCCGAGCAAGCCGCCGAGCGCATCGGGGCCGATGCCTTGCTCACACGGGTCGGGGCATATTATCATGATATCGGCAAAACGGTGCATCCCTATTTCTTCATCGAAAATCAGCTTGACGGCAGCAACAACCCTCACGACCAACTCGACCCGCTGAGCAGCTCAAAAGTATTGCACGACCACGTGCTCGATGGGCTAAAAATGGCGCACAAGCATCGGTTGCCGATTGAAATTCAAGCCTTTATTGCCGAACATCATGGCACAACCCGCGCTGGGGCGGGCTATTATCGCGCCAGCAAAGATAATCCCACCCTCGACGACAAACCATATCGTTACCCGGGACCGCGCCCGCGCAGCCGCGAAACAGCCATTTTGATGCTGGCCGATGGCTGCGAGGCCATTGTGCGCGCCAAACGCCCATCGCAAGCCGACGAAACCATTAAACTGATTAACAAAATTGTTAGCGAGCGGCTAAATGATCATCAACTCGATGATTCTGACCTGACGTTGCACGAGATTGACATGGTGCGGCAATCATTTGCCGAGACCTTGCGTGGGATTTATCACCCACGCATTGATTATCCTGATATTATGGCCCCCTCGCAAAATAAATAGCCCATGTCCAAATCCACTATCGTCACCGGTATTGCCGAAATCGAAGCCTTGAGCGACGCCGTCAGTGCGATCGCGTCATCATCGCTCGACGAAGACGGGCTGTGCTATTACGTTTACGAATGTATCAGCCGCTTGGTTGATACCTACGATTTCCAATTGGGCATCTTCGACGGCAAAGAATATGTAATGAAAGTGCGCGTGCAAAACCGCAATTTACTGCCAGTATCGCGGTATCTTATCGAAGGTGGCATCATTGGCTGGATGCGCGACACGGGCAAAAACCTGTTGGTTTACGATTTTGAAACCGAGCTAGCTAATTTGCCAGCGCGCCCAAGCTATATCAGCTCAAACCCGCCCCGCTCTGGCATTTTTGTGCCACTGCGCAATGGCGAGCAAGTGATTGGGGCCATTGTTGTGCAGTCAATGCAACCCAATCGGTATAACGAAGCGCAATTACGCACACTCAGCATCATTGCCCACCAAGCGGCAGCCGGCATTCAAAATGCGCGGGCGTTGGCGCGTGAGCGGCGGCGGGTACAGCAATTGGAACTGGTGAACGAAGTCGCCCGCCAAACCCAAGCCTTGCTTCACCTAGACGAATTGTTGCCCCAACTGGTCCACGCCATCCAGCGCATCTTCGGCTATTACGCCGTTGCGCTGTGCTTGCCCACCCCCGAAGGCGACAAAATCGTCATTCAGTCTGCCACCAATCGTGATATCGTGGGCATTGCATTGCAGCGTGGCGAAGGCGTGATCGGCTCAGCCTTTGCCACATCGCGTATGGTGGTGGTGGACGATATCGCCCAAGACATGCGCTATGTCGCCACCAGCGCCCTGCCCAACACCCGCAGCGAAGTGGCCGTGCCGCTGTTCATCGAGAATCAAATTGTCGGGGTGATGGATTTAGAATCGGAGCGGCTGGCCGCATTCACCCGCGATGACCAACGCTATCTCGAATTGCTGGCGCGGCAAGTCGCCATTGCCATCGAAGACGCACGCCTATACGAAGCCGAGCAACTCGCCCAACGTTTGCGCCAAGAAGTCGAATTGGCCGAAAGCATTCAAGTGAGTTTTTTGCCCAAGCAATTGCCGAACAAAACTGGTTGGGAACTCGGCGCGGCATGGCGGGCCGCCCGCCATGTGGGCGGCGATTTTTATGATGTGTTTGAATTGCGGCGCGAATTAGAGCATCAATACGGCTTGGCCATTGCGGATGTGGCTGGCAAGGGCGTGCCCGCCGCGCTGTTTATGGCATTGGCCCGCACCTTGCTTCGCGCCGTCGCCTTCACCAACCGCTCGCCTGCCGACGCGCTCATGCGGGTCAACGATCTAATCTTGGCCGATTCGCAGGCCGATATTTTCGTGACCATGCTTTACGCCATTTGGAACCCCGATACAGGCCAAGTGCTGATGGGCAATGCGGGGCATAATCCGGCGTTGCTGGTGACCCAAAATGGCACAGTCCGCGCCATCAAATCGCCGGGCATTGCGCTGGGGGTGCTGGATGAAGCCTTCATTGGTAGCACCTCGTTCACTATGCAGCCCAACGAAGTGCTGTTGTTATACACCGATGGCATTACCGAGGCCATCCGCGCCGATCAGACAGATTTTGGCGTTGAGCGCTTGCAAGCCGTCTTGCGTCAATCACGCCATTTGTCGGCGCAGACCATTGCCGATGAAATCCTCAAGGCGGTCAACCAATTCGTCGGCACTGAACCCGCCTTCGACGATCAAACCATGCTGGTGCTAAAGCGGGTCAGTTAGCGTGGTTGGGCTTAGCGCATTACGCCGCTCGCGGCTCGTCGAGCCATAGGCTGATATCAAGCGCCTTGACGCTATGCGTGACCGAGCCGGTGCTGATGTAATCCACGCCGGTCTCGGCGATGGCACGCACGTTATCGAGCGTAACATTGCCGCTGGCCTCAAGCGCGGTGCGCCCCGCCACCAGTTGCACGGCCTTGCGCATGTCGTCCACGCTCATATTGTCAAGCATGATGCGGTCAACATTGAGCGACAACGCTTCATTCAGCTCGTCAAAATTGCGCACTTCAACTTCAATTGGGCGTTGGCGATGGTCGCACGCCCGCACCCGTTGCACCGCCGCCGTGATATTGCCGCCGCATGCCGCGATGTGATTATTTTTAATCATCACCATGTCATACAAGCCAATACGATGATTGACGCCGCCGCCGATCTTAAACGCCATTTTGTCGAGTGTGCGCAAACCCGGCACAGTCTTGCGGGTGTCGAGGATTTTGGCGCGTGTGCCCGCCATCACTTGCACAAAACGCTGGGCGGCGCTGGCGATGCCGCTCATGCGTTGCATCAAATTGAGCGCTGTGCGTTCAGCCACCAGCAAGGCCCGCGCTGGGCCTTCGACAGTGGCGATGGTTTCGCGCCTACCATACACCTTATCGCCGTCATTCAGCAACTTAACCATGCGGCAACGCGCATCTACTGCATGAAAAACATATTCGGCAATGTCTAGCCCGGCAATCACGCCCTCGGCCTTCGATACAAACCGCCCAGTCAGCCACAAATCATCGCCAACCGTGCAAAGCGTGGTGACATCGCCGTCGCCCACATCTTCTGCCAACGCCCGCGCCACAATTTCTTTTATTTCGTCTGAAATCATTTTAATGAATTACGAATTACGAATTGCGGATTACGAATTAATTTCGCGTTAAAGCCATTAGATTTAATTCATAACTTGACAATGTCACATTAGCAAAAGCGAACAAGTTTTCGCCGATTTCACTATACCTACCCTGCCTACGGCAGGGTAGGTATAGTGAAATCGGTATCTCG
>JAHBAL020000346.1 GCA_018500105.2 Anaerolineae bacterium | reverse complement strand
GACGGGCAACTTGGTGATGGATAGCGGCGGTGGCACGGCTGAGGCGGCGGTGGTTTCGATGAACGGCATCGTGGTGGCAAACTCGGTGCGCGTAGGCGGGATGCGCCTCGATGAAGCCATTCAGTCGTTTTGCCGCCGCAAATATAATTTAGCGATTGGCGAACCGACTGCCGAGGATGTGAAGATCAAGATCGGCAGCGCCATGCCGCTGGAGACAGAATTGGTGATGCAGGTGCAAGGCCGCGACCAAATTACCGGCTTGCCGCGCACCATCGAACTCTCGTCAAATGAGATCACCGAAGCGCTGCAAGAGCCGCTGTCGCAAATGGCGGCGTGTATCAAGGCTGTGCTAGAGCGCACCCCGCCCGAATTGGCCTCCGACATCATTGACCGAGGCATGGCGATGACAGGCGGGACGTCGTTGTTGCGCAAACTCGACGAATATCTCACCAAAGAAGTGGGCATTCCGGCCTATGTGGCCGACGCGCCGATGGCGTGCGTGGCGCTGGGCTGCGGGCGGGCGCTCGAAAATATTGACCTGCTCAAACGCACCGAATTTGCCAGCTAATGTAGTGGATAGTGGATAGTGATAGTTGATAGTGTTTTACTACCCACTATCACTATCCACTATCACTATCCACTATCACTATCCAATATCACTATCAACTCTCAACTCTCAACTCCCCCCATCATTCTGGCTTCGGCCTCGCCACGCCGCCGCGAATTGTTGGCGCAGTTGGGCGTGGCGTTCGAGGTGCGCCCATCGAACGTAAACGAAGACCCGCTGCCAGACGAAACGCCTTTGCAGACACAACACCGCATCACCCGCGCCAAGGCGGCGGCAGCACATGTCCTCGCCGATGATGCAGTGGTGATCGCTGCCGACACGACGGTGCTGCTCGATGGCGAAATGTTGAACAAACCCGACGACGAGGCCGAGGCATGGGCCATGTTGCGCCGCTTGCGGGGGCGGGCGCACGAGGTGCAAACGTGTTTGGTGCAGCGGCAAAACGGCGTCGAGACCGTAGACGTGATGCAGTCACAGGTGCAAATGCGCCCGTATGACGATGACGAAATCGCGGCCTATATCGCCAGCGGCGACCCATTCGACAAGGCCGGGGCCTACGCGGTGCAACACGCCAGCTTTAACCCAGTGGCTGAGATTCGCGGCTGCCCGCTCAATGTGGTGGGGCTGCCGCTGTGCAAATTGCGCCAATTTCAGCAGCAGCCCTTTGTGTGTGGGGTTGGCACTGTGCCGTGTGCAGGGAATGAGTGCGGTGCGTCGCCGTTATGACGGCAGCATCAGCCACGTCCAGCGATCGTTTTCCCACAACACCATCCAAGTTGAATGGTCGTGCATGGTCATCATGCAGCCAAACGGCCCGGTAGTGGCATTGCTAAATGATTTACACACCGGCGCATCCACCAGCCAGCCCCCCAAATTTTGAATGCGTGGGCCAATATAGGCCCCATCCCACCACAAAAACGCCAGCGTTAATTCTTTGGTGCGCGGCATACAGGCAATAGATTTGCCATCTACCCATTGAAAACAATTGGGCCGTGAGGCTAATTCACCGCTTTGGATGCGCGTCCAGGCGCTCCAGCCGCTGGTATTGGCTTGCACCGCATACAGCCAGCCATCGGCGCCAGTGGCAAAGCAAATGATCGGATAGGTGCTGATATCGGTATTGACAAAGCATTCGGGCGGCGATGACAACACGCCAGCGACATTGCGCAGACCAGGTTGCCATTTGCCGTTCTCGTAGTAATCCATGTGCAGGCGACCTTTGTCGCTAGGTAAACCTGCATCGGGGCGCTTCGAGAAGCAATACCATTTGCCACCTTGGGCGACACAGCTTCGGTCAGCCATCGCAGCCGCACCCATTGCGGGCGCGAGGGGCTTGCTCGCTTCGACGTGGGCAGCAGCCAAAGCTGGCTTGACCGAGGTTGCATTGGGCCAAAACAGCCTAACACCCAAAACAGCAGCGATCAGTAATAAAATAGAATGAATTTGCATCGTATGTCTTGCCTCCTTTCAGTTTTTCTGTAAATTGCTCGGATAGTATTGATAAACGTATAAAAAGAGAAAATTTATATTGCAAGCATACCAAGAAAACACTTAGATTTGACATAGAAACGATTGACAAAAATTGACAAAATGAGATTGACAAAAAAAATCCCCCACGAGGCGTTGCCTCGCGGGGGTGGGGTTCGATGTGGTCAGGGCGCAAGCGAACTTGCGTGCGCAATTACATGTTAGGCGTGTTCAACCTCATCATCGTCTTCCCAGCTAATGATCCACACACACAACCCGGCCAACCCAATGGTCGAGAGGATGAGGAAGAACCATTGCCCGAGATTGAGGCCAACCTCACGGGCGGCAATAAGCAAGATGACGACCATGCCAAACGCCAAGAAAACCCACGATGCTAATTTGGGGTGGGCATCGGCCCACTGACGAATTTTTAAGAGCATAATGCGATTTTAACCTAAAATGAGTGCCATGTCTTCAGTCTTCGCATCGGTCATCAGTCCCGATTTTTTGTTCAGTCAGCACAGCCTGAGTGATTATTTAGATTGCCCCAGACGTTTTTATTTGCAATACATTGCAAAACAAGCATGGCCTTTGCTCGAAAGCGGCTACGGCGGCATGGATGCATTGCGATACCGCGAATACTTGCGCCAAGGTGTGCGGCTTCACCGTTGGATCGAGCGTTATTGGTTGGGCATCGCCGCCCCCAGCCCAGTCCAATTGGCACGCCAGCCCCAAACCGCCAGCGAAATCGAGCTGCAAACATGGTGGGGGCGCTTTCTCAGCACCGATTTTAATGCTTTGCCCGCCCAACGCCTGCCCGAACTCGAATTATCGGCCCAAATCGGCGATTATCGGCTGTATGCGCGTTACGATTTGCTGTCGGTTGCGCCCGATCAGGCGGTGGTGGTGGATTGGAAAACGATGCGTTTCGAGCGCCCATTGCCCCACCACTTTTGGCGCGACCGTTTGCAAACACGGGTCTACTTATATGTGCTCGCCAGCGCCGGAGCGCCATTTAACAACGGGCAGCCCTTTGCCCCCGAACAATGCAAAATGCGCTACTGGCTCGCCAATGGGTTACCCGTTAACGCAACAGACGATAACACAACGCCCCATGCAATCAACAGCCACTTTTGGGTTGATATAAACTATTCTCAGGCCGAATTTGAAGCCGATGAACGCCGACTACGCAGCCTGGTCACACACATCGCCGAATGTCAACATGAACACCAATTTGAAAAAACCACCAACGAGCGTCACTGCACTTTTTGCACATTTCGCACCCTATGCCAGCGACAAGGCCTATCGGGCAGTGAATTGCCCGATGAAGACAGCGTTAACCCATTTTTAACCGACGACGTGCCGGAGTTGGAGTATTAGGTCAGTAGTCAGTAGTCAGTAGTCAGTAGTCAGATCAAGTGCTAAGTCCTAAGTACTAAGTTCTTGAGGCTTGGCTCTCAACTCTCAACTCTCAACTCTCAACTCTCAACTCTTGATTCTTGATTCTTGGTTCTTGGTTCTTGGTTCTTAATTATGAATCTAACATCTTTTGCAAAATTTTCGCTTTTACCTGTGCTGATATTGGCCGCGTGTGGAAACGCTAGCCCGACCTCGCCTGCGCCATCCAGCCCAAGCAACGCCATTGGCAGCGGCGTAACAAGCAATCCACCGACTGCCCCCACAGCAGCGACAAACGCCGTTGTTGCCACCGCCCCTGTTGCCACCGCTGCGCCGAGCGGAAACAGCATTGCGCCGGTCGCACCCAGCCAAACCAGCCCTAGCCAAGCAACCGGCGAATTGACGATCACGGGCGAAAAAGTGCGCCAAATTGGGCGCGGCACGCTTAAGCAAGTGCAGGTTTCGCCCAATGGCAAACTGCTTGTCGCGGCCACGTCATTGGGCGCACAGCTTTACGATGCCCAAACGTTGGCATTACAGCGCAGTTTTTCGGCCACAGTCGGCACCTTAACCGCCGCCTTTAGCCCAGACAGTGCCAATTTGGCCGTCAACGACGTCGAAGATGCCATTTCGATTTATGATGTCAATACAGGCGCAAAAGCGCGTTCGCTCAGCATTGGCAATGACCCAGTGACAACGCTGGCATTTTTAAACGAGGGCAAAAAACTCATTGTGGTGCAGGCCGGTGGCAAAACCGATGTGTGGGATGTGGCGACTGGCAAACCGAGCGGCAAATCATTCAATATTACACGCGGCGAAGAATTGGGCTTGCTCTTGCGGGCTGTGTTTAGCAGCGATGGCAAGCAAATGTATGTCAACAGCGCCGACAACACCTTGCAAATGTGGGATATTGAACGCGGCAGCCAATACCGCGTGCTCAAAGGCCACGATGCGCCGCCGGTCAGCCTTGCGCTCAGCCCCAACGACAAACTGCTGGCCTCGGCCAGCGACGACAACACAGTGCGAATTTGGGACGCCCAAAGCGGGGCCGCGCTCAAGACGCTGAAAGGCCACGCCACCACATTAGAGGCAGTTACCTTTAGCCGAAACGGCAAAATTCTGGCATCGGGCGACACCAATCGCATTGTCAAGTTGTGGGATGTAGACAGCGGCGCGTTGCGGGCCACCATCACCGACACGCGCTTTATTAAGAGTTTGGCATTTTCTGCCGACGACGCACACCTCATCATCGCCAACGCCAACGCCATTGAGCTATTCGATATCAAAACCGGTAAAATCATCCGCGCCTCGGATGGCTTTCTCGAAGTGCCGGGCAATATGCACTTCAGCAAAGATGGCAAAACCTTGGTTTATTCTGACGAAAGCGTGATGGTGGTGTGGCGAAATTGGGGCGCACCCACCCTACAAAAGAATGTTTTGCGTGGACATAGCAAGCCCATTATCGCCGCCAGCGTCTCGCCCGATGGGCAATGGCTGGCAGCATTGGCGGTAGATGGCGAGGGGTTGCTGTGGAATTTGACCGCGCTTGATAAATTGCCGGTGCTGATTTCGGGCCTAACCAGCGGCATTTTGGGCGTGGCATTTTCGCCCGACAGCGCCCAATTGCAAATTGCCACGCTGGACGAAGTGCAATTTTGGGATGTGAAAACACAAAAACTGGTGCGCAAATTCCCGCAGCAAAACCAACAATTGTCGGCGGTGACCTTTTCGCCCATCGCCAACCGCATGGCGATGGCGATAGACAATACCAAAGTGCAGATTTTAGACAGCAGCACCCAAAAGTCTCTGCGCGAGTTGGCTGGGATGACCGAGCCTATTTATAGCATTGTTTATAGCGCCGATGGCTTGCGGGTGGCGGCAGGCAGCGAGCAAGGCGGGGTGTTGGTGTGGAATGAGGCAACAGGCGATATGGTGGCAAAAATTGCTGGCAACGGCAAGACCGTGCTTACCATTGCCTTTAGCCCCGACGGCAGCATGCTGGCAACAGGCGAGACCGAAGGCGTTGTAAAGCTGTGGCAATTGCCCACCGGCAAGCTCATCCGTGAATATAGCGGTCACATCAACGACATCGTCGAGGTGCGTTTTACCGCCGACAGCAAACAAATCGCCTCTGCCGCCGCCGACGGCACCGTGCGTTTTTGGGAAGTGCGATAGTAGCGGTTAGTGATTAGTAGATAGTGGATAGTGATAGTGGATAGTGGATAGTTGTTAACACCTATCACTATCCACTATCACTATCCACTATCAGTTATTCTTCATCAAACCCAACGACGCTGGAATCGCCGACGTTGAAGCGGCGTGGGCGACCGGCAAGCACGGCGTCGCGCCCGATGAGCGAGTTAGCCAGCACTTGGTCACGCACTTCGGCCCCACTGTCAACCACGCTATCGCGGATAACGCTGTTGGTGATGATGCAATTTTCAGCGATCGTGGCATTGGGACCAATCACACTACGTTCAACCTTGGCAGTTGGGTGAATATTGACGGGCGGAACAACCACAATACTATCTTTGGTCTCCCATTCAGCGCCATTGTTATGCCCGTGTTGCAGCAAATAGCGATTGGTCTCTAATACGGTTTCAGGCTTGCCCGCATCGAGCCAAACATCCACCATCTGCGCTCGCAATTTCGCGCCACGTTCAATCATCAAATTGAACGCATCAGCCAGAAAATACTCGCCTTTGGTCTTAATATCGCGGCGAACAAGATCGGCGCAGCATTCCATCAACATTTCGCAATTTTTGACAAAATACATGCCAATCACGACCAATTTGTTGCTGGTGTCGCTCGGCTTTTCGATAAAGCGTGTAATATAGCCTTGGTCATCGAGTTTGACCACGCCAAAACGGCGCGGGTCTTCGACTTCCTTGACATAAATCACGCCGTCGGCATCGGTGTTGGCAAGCACGTCCAAATCGGCATCGGCCAAAGTATCAACGAACACAATAAAGGTCGGGCCAGCGCAATGGTCACGCGCCAGCAAGATCGCCGAGGCTTGCCCATTCAGCTCTTTTTGCTCGACAAAGCGCCCGCGAATTTGCGGGTGGCTTTTCCAAACATAATCGGCAATTTGGTCGCCCAAATAGCCCGTAATAAAGGTGACATCGCGCACACCAGCGCCGGTCATTTTGTCTAAAATATGACCAAGCACCGGCTTGCCAGCGACATTAATAAGCGGTTTGGGTTTGGTAAACGTATGTGGTCGCAAACGCGACCCGAATCCGGCGAGGGGTATGATGACGTGCATAGTTTATTTTTTAAGAGAAGTCAGTAGTCAGTAGTCAGTAGTCAGATCAAGTCCTAAATTCTGAGTCCTAAGTCCTAAGTCCTCAATTCTTGGTTCTTGGTTCTTGGTTCTTGGCTCTCAACTCTCAACTCTCTAATCTGACTACTGACTACTGACTACTGACTACTTGATAAGCATGCGCAAGTGCTAATAGTTGTGCTTCACCGAGAGCTGGCCCCAACAGTTGCATCCCAATTGGCAACTGATTTTGGTCAAACCCACACGGCACACTAATGCCACAATTGCCTGCCAAGTTTAACGTAACTGAAAAGACATCAGACAAATACATTTGCATTGGGTCCTCAGCCTTTTCGCCGATTTTAAAGGCGGTTGTCGGGGCCACTGGCGTGATGATCACATCCACCTCAGCAAATGCCCGCTCAAAATCTTGCTTGATAAGCGTGCGCACTTTTTGGGCGCGGATGTAATACGCATCATAATAACCTGCGCTCAGCGCATAGGTTCCCAACATAATGCGTCGCTTAACCTCGGCCCCAAAACCAGCCTGACGGGTCTTGCCATACATATCAATCAAATCATCGCCATTGACCCGCAAGCCATATTTCACCCCGTCAAACCGCGCAAGGTTCGACGATGCCTCCGCGGTGGCAATGAGGTAGTAAACCGGCAAACCGAGTTGCGTATTGGGCAAACTAATCTCTTTTACACTCGCGCCCATCTGCTCATACACCCCAATGCCGACCCGCACTGCTGCCTCGACTTCGGGCTGCAACCCGCCAATAAAATACTCCTTCGGCACACCAATGCGCAATTGTCTGACGCTATCCACGCTGCCTTGAAGTGCGGCGGCGTAATCGGGGACAGGCGAATCAATTGAAGTCGAGTCTTTCGCATCGTGCCCGGCAATGACGCTGTTTAAAAGGGCGACATCCTCGGCGTTTTTTGCCAAAACGCCCACCGAATCAAGCGAAGACCCATAGGCGATGAGACCATAGCGCGACACGCGCCCGTAGGTGTTTTTAAGCCCAGTGACGCCACAATAAGATGCAGGTTGGCGCACACTGCCACCCGTATCTGTGCCCAGCGCCGCCACGCATAAATTGGCCGCCACCGCCGCCGCCGAGCCACCCGAACTGCCACCCGGCACACAAGCCTCGTTATGCGGGTTGCGCGTGACACCATAAGCCGAGTTTTCGGTAGATGACCCCATGGCGAACTCGTCGGTATTGGTTTTGCCCAAAAATACCGCCCCAGCAGCACGTAAATTGGCAACGCTGGTCGCATCCCACGTCGGCACATAATTTTCGAGAATGCGTGAACCAGCCGTCGTGCGCAAGCCTTTGGTCGAAAGCACATCTTTGATGGCAATCGGCACGCCCAAAACCGGCGTTTCTTCGCCGTTTGCAATACGGGCATCCGCCGCCGCAGCTTGCGTCAGGGCTTCCTCGTCGTTGATGCTAATGTAGGCATTCAAACGCGGGTTGTGCTCGTGAATGCGTTTAAGATAGGCTTGCGTCAATTCTAACGACGAAAATCGTTTTTGGCGCAACCCAGCGCGGGCTTCTTTAATCGTTAAATGCTCGATCATTATGATGTGGCGTTATGATTCGGTGATGGCGGCTGCAACCTCAAAACTTTCACCATCGCTGCGTGGCGCGTTCTTCAGCACCTCGTCACGGGTCAATAATGCGTGAGCTTCGTCGGTATGGCGCACCACACTGCGCACCGGCAACACCGTTGCCGTCGGCGGCACATGGCTGACATCCACACTGGCGAGTTGCTCGGCGTAATCTAAAATGGCTGACAATTGCCGTGCATAGCGCTGTCGTTCATCGTCGGTCAAGGTTAATCGCGCCAAATGTGCGACCCGACTTACTTGCTCTGGGGTTAACATAATTGCGTTTCTTTCGGTTTGCTCTGAAACCGGAGCGGAGTATATCAAACAAGCTGCGGTGAACCCAGCGAAAATAAAACAGGGCAATAACGACATCAGCAAGGCCGCCGCTGTCGTTATTGCCCCTCATTTCTAAACACCCGCCGTTATTGCTTACTTGCGCGGGGCTTCCAAAACTGGAATATTTGGGAAAATTGGGTCGAATTTAGGCGGTTCTAGTTGCAATGGCTCAATATCTGTGCCCATCATGTTGGTGTTGCCGCGCAAATATGACCCTTCAGACAACAGCAACGTATTAACGGTAAGATCGCCCCATACGCGCCCGGTTTCGGTAATTTCGATCTTATTGGCAGTAATATTGCCCTTGAGTGAGCCAGCTACCACAATATTGTAGGCTT
Source organism: Anaerolineae bacterium (assembly GCA_018500105.2). Taxonomy (GTDB): domain Bacteria; phylum Chloroflexota; class Anaerolineae; order J036; family Brachytrichaceae; genus AQU-03. The sequence goes on along the minus strand of JAHBAL020000346.1, from coordinate 9,552 downwards.
GCACATCGGCCATCACTTTGGCCCCCTCGGCAATGACTAAGTTGCCGCGAGTCATGACGATGCCCTCAACAATGCCTTCGATCTTAATGCCGCTATCGCAATGCAATGTGCCATTCACCCGACAACCAGAGCTAACGACGGTTTCAATACGTGAGCTTTGGCCTTGGGTTGACGATCCACTTGAAGATCGGGGCTGAGTATTAGACATACTCGGCGCAGATGAAGAAAGCGGCGGGATGTTAGTCGGGGGCGGCGGGGCGGGATTCCCATACCCACCCGCGTTAGTATTCATATTGTTATAGTTGCTGGCGTTATTTGCCGCGGGTTGTGCGGCATTGTTATTCGCCTGTCTGTCTCTTGCGAACATAGTCCTCCAAATTCTATTCAACAAAGTCATTCCACCAAACGATATTCGGCCTTACGCTCGGCCCAGCATCAGGCGATGCTTGCGGTGCATAAGGAAAAACAATCACATCTCCAGATTTTCCCATACGCAGTTCTGTGCGGGCATAACGTTCGGTGAAGTAGTCTGTTTTGGCATATTCTAATGCGCTGCGCCAATTCATCAAAATTTTTTCGTTTTTGGCAACTTCGGCACGTCGGAGTTCATGTTGGCTTTGTGCACGGCGAAGTTCTTGGACTTGATAAACGAGGTTGTAAAGGTATGACAACGACATCAAGAGCATTGCACAAGCTGGCAACCATCTTAAAAAAGGGCGCAATTGCGTCCAAAGTGTTGAAATTGTCATATGTATTAAGGGGCAAGTGCTCACACTCGATAACCCCATCATCTATTCGATGACGACGCTATGTCGCCGTACAAGCACATTGCCCCTAACTCCAAATCCAAAAAAACGATGCCGAAACAGGGACTTGAACCCTGATGAGCGTAAGCTCACTACGCCCTGAACGTAGCGCGTCTGCCAATTCCGCCATTTCGGCATACACTCAATTTGTTACGAATGAATGTTTAAACATTATAGCAGGTTTTAGACTTTTGTATGTGCATTATGCGCTTTTCAAAGTGCGATCTACAACAATCTATACTAAAGAAGTAGCGAATGTAGGGTGTTTGACAGCTATTTTCCTCTAGCCACCCACCAATTCACGGGCTTCGGCGATCCATTCGGCATAAGGCGGGAGCCGCCAACGCGGGGCGCGAATGATTTGCTTAAGCTGTGCTTCGGTTGCAGCGGCCATCTGCGCGACACTGACAATGCCCGCTGTCTCTAGTTTTAGGGCATCTTCGGCGTTGACATTACGCAACGAACGCACCGTGCTCAAATTGATCTCACTACGCACTTGAACAGCCTCGACAAGCGCAACCCCATTCGCCGCCGGTGGTTTGGTGTCAGGCAATGTTGGCGGGGTTAAAGCCTCGTCATCAACATCAATCGCTTCCTCAACCACCTCAACTCGACCAGCAAAGGCATAGGCGTTGTCTATGTCGGCAATCGTTGCCTTATGAACGCTTGGCTTGGGCGCTTCTGCCAACACGGGCGACACCATAGGCGGCAAGGTTGCACCAACCGCCGACGCGGGACTGATGGGTGACAACACTGGCTGTTCTAAATCTTCCCATATGTCTGCGGGTTTAGGCGCGGTTGGCTTATGGTTGATGGTCGCCTCGGTCTGGGGTGCTGGTGGGTTTACGGTCTGCGCCGCGCTGCCTTCGATGATTCGCTCTTCAATGTCACCCAAATCAAGGTCGAGCACCCGCTGTTGAATCGCTTCTAATTGCAACGAAAGGGATCGCACATAGCCATTTGCATCGCTGACATATTGCCCAACTTGGGCAAACCGTGCACGAAAGCGCCCAACATCCGTATTTGCGTTTGACAGCGCGGCCTGCCGATCTGATGCCAAGCGTTGCAACTCTTTATTACGCAAATTGGCGTCTTGCAATTGATTCCGCAACATCCCCATTTCTTGGTTGCGTTCGCGGGCAATTTGATCAATGTTCACCAATTGCGCTTGCAAGCTATCCACGATGGCGCGTAAATCAGCAATGGCCGCATCTCGATTTTGCACTTCTTTAACACTGGAACGCCAGCCATCTTTGGCTTGTTCGAGCGTATGCTGCGATGCCTGAAGTTGATCGCGCAACATGGCCACTTGGTCGCGCTGCCCTTCCAGTTGAATCTTGATCTGATGTTCATTTTCTTGCAGCTTGGTCACCATCATCTGGGCCTCATGTTGGTTTTGACGAAACTCATCCGTTTCAAGCTGGTTTTTCTTAAGCTGTATTCCATACGCGAGGCGAGCGATAACCATGCCAAGCACCCCGCTCATCAGCGCGACCACAAAAATAATGATGATCAGCGCCAAATCCAAGTTTGGCAACTGTGCTAAACCAGTGGGTGTTAATAAAAATATTGCGTTTACTGTGTTGCTCATAATGTTGTAATGTTCTGCACGATGTGTTGCAAGCACGAGTGTCATTGGGCCGTAATTTACCCCAAAATCACCAAAGTTATTCTACATCTTCCGACGGATTATTTTAATACAAATTCTTAGCGATATCTCATTAAGCGGACAAGCGTATCGTTTTGGCACAGGTTTTGAGGTGTTTACGTGGCGTATGGGTTAGCTTAAAAGAAAAAGGCGACTGGCAAGATCAAAATCATGCCAGTGCCGTGTCACGCACTTAGAGGCAACCTAAAAATTCACGCGATTTTGTGGGCAAAAAGTTCTATTTCCCATAGGTTTTGTGATGAATTTAGACTGGCCTAACCCACAAAATATGCGCTGTGGATAAACACCGATCAGGCTGTGGATAAGCTGTGGATAAAAGCCGACCTTGCTTGGGTTGATCGTGCATGTATTGTGGGCAACGTGTGAATAACTTTTGCGAAATACCCGCAACTTAAATTCGGCTTCAATTTAAGCTAGTAATGTAAAGTAAAACTTGAATATATCTCAAGAACCGAATAAAATCCTTCTTCAAGACCAGCTTTGGATGGGTGATATCGCGTTGGGTGAAAACCGATGCGTACGCGTGTTCAGAGGAGATTTATGATCAAGCCTGAAAGTGCCTGGCTATCTGCTGTCGGTGAAATTGAAATCGGCATTGGACGTGCCAGCTATGCCACATGGTTAAAATCTGCCCGTTTCATCAAGTATGAAGACGGGCAATTTGTCATTGGGGTTCAAAATGGCTATGTAAAAGAGTGGATGGAGACCCGCTTGTTGTCGCAATTGAAGCGGGTGTTGGTCGAACGCATGGGGTGCGAAGTCGAGGTAGCAATTGTATTAATCGCACAAAATGGCAGCATCTCTTTTGCAAATGACACTTTTGCGTCTAACGATGTCTATTTGGGCACGACAGCAAATAAAAAGAACGGCTCGCAAAGCAACGGCAAAGCCCGTTCAACCGTTGCAAGTGCAACAGCAACGGCTGCCACCATAGACGTGCCGCACAATGCCGCATTAAGCCCGGCAGCAGAAATGGTGACGGCTGGGCAAAGCATGGTTGAAACAGCGCCAAGCAGGCCAAATAAAATACAGGCGATAGAATCTTTGAAGACACAGGCGAACCAACCAATCACAATCCCCATGTCAAATGCATCATCCACGTTTTTAGCAACGGGCGATGGCCTCAACCCAAAATATCGCTTCGAGACGTTTGTGGTGGGCAATGGCAACCGCTTGGCTCATGCCGCTGCCGAAGCGGTGGCCGAAAATCCAGCCGATCGTTATAACCCCTTATTTTTATACGGCGGCGCGGGGCTAGGCAAGACGCATTTGCTGCATGCGATTGGGCACGCGGCACGGCAACGCGGCTTGCGTTGTTTTTACATCACCTCCGAAACCTTCACCAATGAGCTGATCTCGGCCATTCGTTCGCAAAGCACCGAAGCATTTCGCAATAAATATCGCAACGTAGATGTGTTTTTGATGGACGATGTGCAATTTATTGCGGGCAAAGAAAGCACGCAAGAAGAGTTTTTTCATACCTTTAATGCCTTGCACAGCGCGAATAAGCAAATTGTGGTGACAAGTGATCGCACCCCAAAATCAATGGGCACGCTCGAAGAGCGCTTGCGTAGCCGCTTTGAATGGGGGTTGATGGCCGATATCGCGCCGCCTGATTATGAGACGCGCATCGCTATTTTGCAACAAAAGGCGCATCAAATCAACACCAACATTCAGCCAGAAGTGGTTGAATTTGTGGCCAAACAGGTGCAAAGCAATGTGCGTGAGCTTGAGGGGGCGCTTAATCGCTTAATCGCCAGCTCACTCTTAACGGGTCGTGCGCTCACCATTCAGTTGGCCCGAGACACCTTGTCCGATCTGGTCGGCAAACGGTCGAATATCACACCATCACAGGTCATCGAAACGGTGGCGAAACACTATAACTTGTCGGTTCCCGAAATTGTGTCGGCGGGGCGAAACAAGGAATTGGTGCTGCCGCGTCAAATCGCCATGTTCCTCATTCGCCAAGAAACCGACGCCTCGTTGCCTGAAATTGGGGGCTTGCTCGGCGGACGCGACCACACCACTGTGATGCACGGCATCGAGCGTGTCAAAGATCGGCTTGAGATCGAGGACCAATTGCGCCGCGTAGTCATGTCGCTCCGCGAACAACTTTACTTGAACGTAGACCTGCCCAGCAAAGTCTGAAATATGAATGATGAATGATGAAAGTGGGCAGTTTCATCATTCATCATTCATATTTCGTCATTCGTCATTCATGAACCACATTCCCCATTGGCTAACATGGGCGCGAAAAGTGCAAGCCATTGCCCAAGTTGGGCTAACTTTTGCCGAGAATGCCTATGACCGTGAGCGTTATGCCGAGCTACACGAGCTAGCGCTAGAGATGTTTGAAACCGAAAGCGGCGCGGCACGTGGCACGGTGTCGGCGTGGTTTGCTGCCCAGCCCGGTTATGCCACCCCCAAAGTTGATGTGCGCGGGGCTTGCTTTCGCGATGGCAAATTGTTGCTGGTGCGCGAGCGTTCTGATGGCGGCTGGTGTTTGCCGGGCGGCTGGGCCGATGTCGGCGATGTGCCTTCGCTGGCGGCGGAGCGTGAGGTCGCTGAAGAAGCTGGCTATGTGTGTAAAGCGCAAAAAGTGATTGGTGTATTCGATGCCAACCGGCATGGCGAGCCGCTGTCAGCCTATCATGGCTACAAACTCATCTTCTGGTGCGAGATCACCGGCGGCGCTGGGCTACCCAACCATGAAACCGACGGCGTAGATTTTTTTAGCCGCGACGCGCTCGCCACCCTACCCCTCTCTACCCCACGCAGCAGCCTCGCCCACTTGCTCGAATGCTTCGCCCACCTCGACAACCCCGCCAAGCCAACTGTATTTGATTAAATGAGGGAATGGGTGAATGGCTAACCATTCACGCACTCGGTCATTCACTCATTTTCAACTGCCGCAACTTGGGCGAGAAGAAAGAGACGAGGGCAACCACCAACAAGGTGACACATCCGCCAAAAAAGACGGAGGGCGCAGTACCAAGCAATTTGGCGGCGACGCCGCTCTCGAACGCGCCGATTTCATTGGATGCGCCGATAAAGATCCAACTGACTGCCGCGATACGGGCACGCATATGCTCGGGCGAAAACACACGCACAATCGTCATGCGAATCACCATGCTGATGCCATCGAAAACGCCGGTAAACACAAGTGCCAAAAATGAGACGACGAAATTGGTGGATAACGCAAAGACGATGATGCTGACGCCAAAACCGGCCACCCCGATGAGCAAATTGCGGCCCGCATTTTGTAGGGGCGGGCGACGAGTGGCGTAGAGCATGACAAACAACGCCCCAATGGACGGGGCCGCCTGCATAAAGCCATAGCCAACCGGCCCAACCTGCAAAATAGACTCGGCGAACACCGGCAAGAGGGCGATGACGCCGCCAAACAGCACTGCAAACAAATCGAGCGCCATTGAGCCGAGCAAAATTTGGTCATTTTTGACATATTGCACCCCAGCCGCCAAACTTTGCCATACGGTTTCGCCTTCGAGCGGGATGGGTTTGGGTTTGGGGGCAATGAGCTGCATTGCCAGCAACGCCAGCACCAACAACCCCGCCGCAATGCCATACACGGCTGTCGGGCCAAATGCTGCATAGGCAACCCCGCCCAAGGCTGGGGCGATAATGCTAAGCGCTTGCCACAAACTGCTCATCATGGCCGAGGCTTTGGCGAACAAATTGGCGGGGATGACTTGGGCTTCGAAAGCAGAAAGCGCTGGGTCTGAGAAGCCCCGCGCGATACCGATGATGAACACCACCGCATACAACCCATACACACCAAGTGAGGCGATATTGCACGAAATAAACGCGAACAACAACGCACATAGCACCTGAATGGCTTGGGTGATCAGCACAATGCGGCGGCGATCATTGCGGTCGGCAACATGCCCACCATACAAAGCCAATGACAGCGCCGGAATCGCTTCGATCAACCCCAACCACCCCAGCGCCAATGGGTCTTTGGTCAGCTCAAAAATTTGGTAGGTGATGCAAATATAGATGGCGCGTTGGGCAAGGGTAGAAAACACCCGTGACCCCAGCAAATATCGAAATTCGGGCAGGCGCAACACATCAGAGGGCGCATTTTCGCTTAAAGACATTGGGCCGATTGTAGCGCCAAATCCTAATTTGATTCTCAGCACCAAACGAACGCCACCGTGCTATAGTGCATTGCACAAATCTCCCAAAACACGCACGCGACCTTTCACCGCTGTGCAAATTATATTTATCAGTTCAAAAGGAATATCTTGTCCACTCAAAAAAAACGCCTAACAATTGCATTACTGGTTAACCTTGCTCAAAATGCCCCAGATTTGGGGGCAGATGTGCCGAGTGATCGTTTGGCCGAATTGGATTATGCCGAAGACGTGGCGGCCTATGCCGCTGGCATCGAGGGCCTTGGGCATGAGGTTGTTTTTCACGAAGGCAATGGCGAATTATTTCAATGGTTGCCCCAAATTCAGCCCGATTTGTGTTTCAATGTATGCGAAGGCTTGATCGGCGAAAGCCGCGAGGCGCATGTGCCCGCCATGCTCGAAATGATGGGCTATCGCTATAGCGGGCCGACGCCATTGGCTGCCGCCATCACCCAAGACAAGCCCAGCACCAAACGCATTCTCGATTATTATGATTTGCCGACGCCGCTTTTTCAGGTTTTTCGCTCACCCGATGACAAATTGCAGCCCGAATTGGCTTTTCCGCTGTTTGTAAAGCCGCAGCACGAAGGCACGGGCATGGGGATCAAAAATGACAGCATTGTGCATACAGCGGCGCAATTGCGCGATACGGTGGCGCGGGTGATTGCCCAATATCGCCAACCAGCGTTGGTCGAAACCTTCGTCGAAGGTATAGATTTAACATGTGGATTGGTGGGCAACGGCGATGATGTGCACTTTTTCCCAATCAACCAGACCGATCTGAGTGGTTACCCAACGGATCTTGCGCCATTTTATTCGTCGGCCCACAAAATTGATTTTGCCAATTACTATCGCTATCATTGCCCAGCCCCCATCAGCGCCGAGTTGGCGGCTGAGGTGCGCAATCTGACGCATCAGACTTTTCTGGTCACGGGTTGCCGCGACTATTCGCGGGTTGATTTTCGCCTGACGCCTGACGGCAAGCTCTATATTTTGGAGATCAACTCATTGCCCGGCATCACGCTACGCAGCGACTTGACGCTCATGGCCCAAGCCGAGAACATCGGCCACAGCCAAATGGTCGGCATGGTCGCCGCCGCCGCGATTAAGCGTTATGGGCTGTAGAGAAGCAAGATTTAAGAGCCAAGAGCCAAGAACCAAGAACCAAGATACAAGAGCCAATCCTCAACAAATTCGTAATTCGTAATTCGTAATTCGTAATTAAAAAATGCCTATCCTATTACTTTACGGCCTTGATGACCGCAGCCCCGATTTTGAGGTGGTGGCGACGCAAGAATTGGTGCAAGAGGTGAGTGAAGCGCTTTGCTCGCGAGGCTGGCAGGTGCAGCCGGTGATGGTAGTGAATGATGTGGCAGCGGCTTTGCGCCCATTTTGCCCCAGCGAATGGGTGGTGCTGAATTTGTGCGAAGGTGCGCCCACACAGGCGTTTTATTATGCGCGGGTGGCGCAGATTTTGGCCGACTTGGGCTATCGCTTCACCGGCTCCGACGCGGTTTCGCTCGAAAAAACCCAATTCAAACGAATAATCAAGCAACTGCTCGATCAAAACGACATCCCGACGCCGCGCTGGGGCGTGTTTGAGCAAGCCGATCGCATTAAATTTGACATTTTTCCGGCTATCGTTAAGCCTGCAAATGAACATTGCTCGTATGGCATCACCCGGCAATCGGTGGTGATGAATCTCGCCGAAGCACAACAACAAAGCACCGCCCTATTTGCGCAATTCGGCGGGCAACCCGTGCTGATCGAAGAATTTTTGGACAGCGACGAATACAACGTGTCGTTATGGGGAATGCAGCAGCCAGCAGTATTGGGCATCTCGACCATGACCTACGGCGCATTCGACGACATTCACGACCGGCTTTGCACCTTCGACGCCAAATGGACACCCGAATCGGAAGCGTATCAACGCATACCGGCCATTTGCCCAGCGCCCCTTACGCCCGAACTCAAGGCCGAAATTGAGCGTGTGTCGTTGGCGGCGTATCGCGCTGTTGGTTGCCGTCATTATGGGCGGGTTGACCTGCGGCTCAAGCACGGCAGCCCGCTGGTGCTCGACATCAACACCAACTGCGATCTGAGCAGCAGCGGCGGTTTTGCCAATGCCGCCCGCGCCGCTGGCCTTACTTACGCCCACATGTTGGAGAAACTGGTGCAATTGGCAAAAAACGATTTAAGATGACATTGCCTATTTTCCCTTGTTCCCCTGCCGACCGAAGCCACATTTACGATGTGTTGATGCGGTCGGGCGTATTTGGCAAAAGCGATGCCGATACAGTAGACGAGATGTTTATGCAGGCGATGGCGCAGCCGGGGCCAGATGCGTATCATTTTATTGGCTGCTGGCACGACAACGATATGCTGGGTTTCGCCTGTTATGGGCGCGAGGCCATGACCAAGCACACGTGGGATTTATTTTGGGTGTGTGTGTCGCCAGAGGCGCGGGGCAAAGGGGTCGGCGGGGCGCTGTTACAGTTTGCTGTCGCGCAAGCCCGCGCCAATGACGGGCGGCTGATGGTGATTTACACCTCATCCACCGACGCTTATGCACCTGCCCGCAAGCTATATCAATCGCAAGGATTTACGCCTGTGGCGCGAGTTGCCGATTATTACGATACGCAAGATGACTTGCTGATTTATACGCTACGATTGGTGTCCGGCACTTGACAAATCGCAAATAAATTCAAGCGTGCCAGTTCACGTTTAGAGCGTCTTGTGATAACAAAAAAGATGGAAGTCGTCATCCCGAATACATAGACGCAGGCGAGAGCGCAGCGTCCAGCAAGAGGGAGAAACTTATTGTCTCAATGGGTCATCCCGATGCGTAGCGAGGGATCCCCGAAAATGAAATCCGGCAAATACGTCGTCAGGCTAGACAAAGTTTTGCCAAGCCAGTGTGACG
>JAHBAL020000472.1 GCA_018500105.2 Anaerolineae bacterium | reverse complement strand
GTTGCTATGTAGCGCGGGGATTGATCCCCGTGCGGGCGCGGCACTCGCAAATGTTTTGGCTTGTAAACATCTAAAAATTGGCAGGTAAATATGCAAGATCTATTTTGTTTGCCTATAAGATTTGCAATCGCTCATTTATTTTCGCTGAATGGCCTTACGAGTCTCTGTAGCCTTAACTCTCAACTCTCAACTCTCAACTCATCCCCCCCTACAAATCCAATGTTACACGCATCACCTGCTCGTCGGGGTCGTAGCGGCTGGCGAAGCCGAGCTTTTGCGCGACGGCCCGCATACCGGCATTTTGCGGCAGAATGTCGGCCTCGAGTCGTGGGATGCCCTCGGCCCGCCCAATGTCTATCAAGCGGCTGAGTAGGGCGCTGCCGATGCCGTGTCGCTGGCATTGGTCACTGATCAAGATCGCCCATTCCGCCGAGCCGTCCAAGCTGTCTTTAATGAGCCGACCCACGCCCACAATATCACGTTCGCCGCTGCTGGGGTGATTGCGCTCGACCACCAGCGCGATTTGGCGATCATAGTCCACAAAACACAGCCGCAACAACCGCTCGTGCGAGATGCGCTCGGCCAAGGCGATGGCATGGAAATAGCGCAAATAAATGCTGTATTCTGACACATTGGCGTGAAACTTGCGCATGAGCGGCTCGTCTTCGGGCGAGATCGGGCGAATGGTCAGCATTTCGCCCATTTTGTCTTGCCATTGCCATGTGTATTGATGTGGATAAGGCCGGATGGCGAGCCGAGGCAAGGGGGCGGCGGTCTGCGATGCTGGATGTGGCAACGGATGTGGCAACGGATGTGGCAACGGATGCAACACCACCCGCGCATCCAGCGCGATCACGCAATCTGGCCCCACCACCAGCGGGTTAATGTCAATCTCTTTGATCCAGCGTTGCTCGACCACCAACTGGCTAAATTGCACCAAGGCTTGCTCGACGGCGGCCAAATTGACCGGACGCCGCCCCCGCACGCCTTTTAGCGCGTCATAAATGCGGGTGCGTTCGATCATGCGGCGAGCCAAATTGGTGTTGAGCGGCGGCAACCCGAGCGAACGATCTTTGAACACCTCGACCAATTGCCCACCCGCGCCCACCAACAGCACCGGCCCAAATTGAGCATCAATGCTGCTGCCCAAAATCAGTTCGTAGCTCTCGTCCGATTTGTTCACCATTTGCTGCACCGCCACGCCCAAAAAATCGGCGGCAGGCACAGCCGCGTGAATAGCGGCAAAAGCCTCGCGCACGGCGTCGGCGTTGCGCAAATTGAGTTTGACCCCGCCGATGTCGGTTTTGTGGGTGATGGTGTGCGAGTGCAATTTCACCACCACCGGGTACCCGATTTCGGCAGCGGCTTGCACGGCCTCATCCACATTCACCGCCACCACCGTGCGCACGGTGGGCAACCCATAGGCCGCCAAAAGCTGCTTCGATTCGACCTCGCTCAACAAGGTGCGGCCTGCGTGGCGGGCGGCGGTGATCAATTGCTTGACGGCGTCGCGGTCAATTGGCTGGCTTTCGACATAGCGCGGCGTTGCATACAGCATGTTTAGGTTGTCGGTAGATTGCCACATCGAAGCAAAATGGCTGGCGGCCACGTCGGGGTAGTCGAAGGTGGGGATGCTGGCGCGATTGAGAATGTCGCGGCTGATCTGCATGCCGCTGCCGCCCATCCAACTCGCCAAAATGGGTTTTTGGGGCGGCTTTTTGGCTTTAGCCAAGGCTTCGGCGATCTTGGCCGGGTCGGTCATGGCTTGTGGGGTGAGGATGACGAGCAAGCCGTCGGTATTTGGGTCGTTGAGGGCCATCTCGGTGGCGGCGACATAGCGCTCAAAATCGGCATCGCCCAGCACGTCAATCGGGTTGTTGTGGCTCCATGCGGCAGGCAAAACTTGGTTGAGTGCAGTCAGCGTGTCGGGCGCGAGCGTGCTGATTTTGCCGCCCGACGTAATCACTGCGTCAGATGCGATCACGCCCGGCCCACCGGCATTGGTGACAATGGTCAAATTTGGCCCCAATGGGCGCGGCTGCTTGGCCAGCACTTCGGCCATGTGAAATAGGTCGGTGATGCTGCGCACTCGCAGCACCCCGCAACGGCGAAAAGCCGCATCCAGCACGTCATCGCTGCCCACCAGCGAGCCGGTATGCGAGGCGGCGGCTTTGGCGGCGGCCTCGGTCACGCCCGGTTTCATGATGATGATGGGTTTGTTGAGCGCGGTTTCACGGGCCGCCGACATAAACGAGCGCACATCGCCGATGCTTTCCATATACATCAAAATACTTTTGGTGTAAGTGTCTTCGTTCAAATAATCAATCAGATCGCCCCAGCCGACGTCTAGCATTGAGCCGACCGAGACAAATTTGCTGAACCCGACATTTTCGCGCAAGCTCCAATCGAGGATGGCGGTGCAAAGTGCCCCGCTTTGGCTGATGAATGCCACATTGCCGGCGTTGGGGATGGCGGTGGCAAAGGTAGCGTTCATGCCGTTTAGCGTGTTCATCACGCCCAAGCAATTCGGGCCGATCAGACGCATTTTGGCTTGGCGGGCAATGTGCAACACCTCTTGTTCGAGCGCTTGCCCAGCCGGGCCAATTTCTTTAAAGCCCGCCGAGATGATGATGGCGGCCCGCACGCCCACCGCCGCGCATTCGCGCAAGATGCCGGGCACGCTGGCGGCAGGCGTGACAATGACGGCCAAATCTACCCGCGCCCCGCTGCTGCGGGCGGGCACATCGGCGATGCTTTTGTAGGTGGGGATGCCTAACAAACTGCTGTGTTTTGGGTTAATTGGGTAAACTTTGCCGGTATAAGTGCGTCCGGCCCCGTCTTTTTTTAGGCACAGATTCTCTAGCACCGCTCGCCCAACCGTGCCTTCGCGTTCGGTGGCGCCAATAATGGCGATGCTTTTGGGTTCAAAAATTTTTCTGAGGGGTGATAACGTAGACTCGTTCATGATCGTATCCAAGGGGCAGTGTAAGCGGCTGCTGGCACAAAGTCCCCCCATTCTTGGCTAAGCCTCAACTAGTCAGGTGGGTATTGGTCGCCAACTGGGTAATTTCAACCCGCCACCTTGTTGGTGACAAGGTTCTGCGCTTGGTCTAAGATCAATTTGACGTAACAATGTCGTCTTAAATCTTAAAATACAGTTTTATCGGGTTCGCTGTGTAGCGAGGTCGGTAACCGAGCATTATGTTCAAGAAAATATTGGTCCCTATTGATGGTTCGGAATTTAGCGAAAAAGCCATTGCGGTGGCATGTGAATTGGCTCGTCCTAATCATGGCGAGCTATATTTGGCGCAGGCGGTTGGGGCGATTGAGAATACCTATATTCTTGATCCAGCGGTGAATGTGCCGAGTGGCAAAGATTCGTTGCTGTTGCCACATCGTCAGCGGATCGGTATCCCGAACCCCATTGCGACCCTCGCCACCGATTATTTGGAGGCGCTGCAAAGCCGCTTGCTTGCGCTTGGGTATGTGGTGCACACGCATGTGATGGAGGGCCGCGCTGCCGAGGCGATTCTCGATTATGCGGCGGCGGTGAAGCCCGACGTGATTGTGATGTCTACGCATGGGCGCAGTGGCATTGGGCGCTGGTTGTTGGGTAGTGTGGCTGATCGGGTGATGAAGCACAGCAACGTGCCGGTCATGCTGGTGCGGCCAGAATGAGGTGTGATCAGATGGCTCGCAAAAGCGGCGTTGGTGGTGTCGCTGCGCTCAAGCACCGTCTAAGATAAGGATGAACCCGCTGGGTTCGTGTTTGCCATTCACAACGTGTGACTGGGCGCAAAAAATACCCCGAAGGGGTTTCATTCATGAGGCGGTGGTGTCGCTGCGCTCAACCACCGTCTAAGATAAGGACGAACCCGCTGGGTTCGTGTTTGCCATTCACAACGTGTGACTGGGCGCAAAAAATACCCCGAAGGGGTTTCATTCATGAGGCGGTGGT
>JAHBAL020000238.1 GCA_018500105.2 Anaerolineae bacterium | reverse complement strand
GACTATTGGTGGCAGCGCGGCGTGAGCTACCATGAGAAGAAAGACTATGACCGCGCGATTGCAGACCACAGCAAAGCCATCGAACTCAACCCCAATAACCCTGACTATTGGTGGGAACGCGGCAACAGCTACCGCGCCAAAGGCGATGTTGCTCGTGCTGATGCTGACCTTGCTAAAGCCAGACAACTTGGTTATAAGGGATAGATTGCGTTACAGAAACCGCGTTTGTCGGTGGCTGTGGTTACTATAGCGGAGCGGATAATAGGGTGAAAGTGTGGTAGGCGAGCTGCGGGTGCGAAGGGCGCAGCTTATACCTCAGCGTTCCCAGTGTCAGAATGACCCGCAAAATAGACATGGGCTAATTTTGCAGCCCACGCAGTGGGCGTTGTTCGGTCGCGCGGGAAAGACCTCGGAGGTTTGGGTTAGGTTTACGTTGTTGGGTGATAACCCATTCGCTCCCAATTCGGCTGCGATGAATATTAGAATTTGATGAATGCTGGAAAATAAGGTAAATTTTGGATAATCGAGACATTTTTTGTGTTATAATCTTCACCAGTTTAGGAGACAAAGACCATGCACAGCCCCTTCATTCATCTATTTAGCGCGGCCCAGTTGCCCGGCTTACTCACCAAGCGTTATCACGCCTTTGGGCCAACCTGTGTTTATCGCGCTGGTCAGGTCGAAGTGCTGGCTTACCCGCAGTGGCATACCATCTGCGGGGTGGGCGATACGTTTTTTAACGATTTGTATAATGTTCGTCTCGCCACCGCCCCAGCGCGGCCCTTGCCGCTGGCGATCTCGATACAAGCCAACGCCAATGATGACCTGGTCAACCTGACATTTTGGTTGCAAGTGCAGGTGAGCGACATGGTCAAAGCCGCCACTTGGGCCTTGAGGGTGGCGGCCAATGATCGTGACGAGTTCGCGCTTAAGGGCAGCGAAATCAAGCTGGACGCGGTGCGTGATATGGTGAGCGCCCCACTGGAAAAAAGCGTTGACACCGTCACCCATCGCTATCGGGTGGTTGATTTGAATAGCGAGCAGGCCCGCGCCGCTGTTTGGCGTGCGGTGCGCACTCAGTTGGCGCTCAAAGAGCGCGAATGGGGCATTGCCATCACCCCAGCCGAAGGGGCCGCCAGCAACTTGCTCATGATCGAGCCAGCCCGCGTCAGCATTGCCAAAGCCGAACGCCTGGCCGAAATGGCCGCTGCCCTAGATCGCATCGAGATTGATAAAGCCTTAGATTCGGCCCAGCGGCAGGCCGAGAAAGACGAGATGTTGCGCTCAATCGCGGCTGATTATGGCGACCAGACCGAGCAGTTTATTGAAAATGCCGCCAGCAGCGTACCGAATGGTCGCGCCGAAGCCGACACTGTGCCCACCGTCGCGCCTGCACCTGTGCCGTCGCCGCCATCGCCCGGCCCATATCGCCGCATTGTAGATGAGTTGGTGTTGGCTTTTGAGTCACGCACCCAACGCGAGTTGCGTCGCCGCGCTGCCGATATCATTCACACCGTCAGCAGCGACTTGCGCGCCTCCGTGGCAAAGCCACAGCCGCCAGCGACGCTGGCGACTGCGACACTGGCGCCAGCGTCCAGCATTGTGCTGCCAGCCCCTTCAGCTTGGCACAAGGCACTGAATTGGTTCAAGTTGCCATTAATTTTGATGTTTGTCTTTATTGGGCTGTATTCAATCTATCGGTTGATCACCAATTCGATGGCTGATAGCGATAAACTGGTCACCTATCTACGTGATTTTGGCGGAGCCATTGTCGGCATCATCGGCGTCATTACTGGTTTTCCGCGTTTGATCGCTTTTTTGTTAGACCGTAAACGCGCCAAAGCCCTGCCAGCGCCAGCACCGCAAGTATGGCCTTTGGCCGAGCGTGTGCGATATGACGCAACCTTGCGTAGCCAAGTATTGCGCCAATTGGCGCAAAGCATCCACGCCATCGAAGAGACGCGCAAAACCATTGGCAAACGGATGATGTTGAAGGAAGCGGTGACCGTGCAAGACCTGCGTAAGCAGGCTGAGCGTTTGCACGAGCGGTTGCAACAAAATCAAATCGGCATGGCTGGGTATTTGGCGCTTGAAGATGTGTCGGTTGAAGTGTTCGATCGGTTGCTAGAAGTAGACGGTGCGGTAGCGAACACCAGCAAGCAAATCTTGGCGCAAGCACAAGCCATGAATTTGGCTGCCACGACTGCCACGAGTCTAGAGTCGCCGATTGCGATAGTGCGGGCCAAGTTGCTGGCGCTCGAGCAGCATCTCAATGAGCGCAGCGATTTGATATAAGAGAAATTTGTTCATACATTTGATTAAAGTGATCAAAATTATGTCGAGAGCATCGTTAGAGCAGGTTCATTACATGATCAATCAAGAACACTATGGAACTAACAACACAAGACAGAACGACACTTCGTAAGTTCATTGAAAAACATTTTTCATTGGACGAAATCAAAACACTCGCATTTGATTTAGGACTGCCTGAGAATGTGTTTCCTTGCCGTCATACAGAAGAATGTGCACGCGAATTTATTGGTTGGTGTGATCGAAGGGGTGAAATTTGCGATTTGTTGAGAAAAGTCATTCAAGCTAGACCTAACTTTCCTATCCCATTGCAGCTTCTTCAAAAATGCCAAACATCTTCGCTTCCTGTGTTAAGCATCATCAAGCAACTCGCGGTAACGCTTCAAATACCGGTTGAAAATATTGTTTTGTGTCATCGCAGTCGCAAAACAATGATGGTATATGTCAGCTTCGATGAGGCAACTTACGCATCTGGCGTAGTCGCCAAGTTCAAACTTTTCGACCCAATTGACAATCAACACTATCACGTTCTTCATCTTACTGATGAAAGCGAACATTATTTTCTATTAAGCAAAAAACGTAAAAGCTTAGGCGTCTGACTTAAAATAATTAATCCAAAAACCGGTTTTTGGGCTAATTTAATTGTGTCTTGTGCGGCATGTGATTAATAAAAAAAAGGGGGAAATTTGGGACAGCATTGCCTAAGCAAATTTTTCTGTTTTTTTTATTAATTGCCATGATAGGTTTTTGTTTTAAAAATAAACCAGAAATTACTTTTTGGCTTTTATTGTTCCAAATACCATGCCTAAGCTTTTACCAAAAAACAAAGCTGATTTCACATGTTATCCCCTTAAGGAGTCGTTTGCCAATATTTGTTGTATCCTATGGACAAGCCTAGTGATCTTAAATATTGGCAAACAGGCTTTATTTTAATTAATACCTGTCTCGAATCAAATCAAGGCAAAAACAGATTTTATGAATCTTTTTAATCGAAATCCCCCTGAAGATGCTCCTGAAACAAACGGATTGCGCTGGCAGCGTCATCCCAATGACCTTGCGACCCGTATCGAACTTGGCGATATCGGCGGTTTTCTCAATAGTGAGGTCATTGTCGAGCCGGGCACTAACGCCGTCATCATTGCCGATGGTGAGACACAAGGCGTGATGCCGCCCGGTCGCTATTCACTGCAAACAATTTGGGACAAAATCAAGGCGCTGCTGAGTTTCCGCACCCCGAAACAGGTGTCGGCGATCATCATTGACACCAATGATCTTGACCTGCAATTTGGTATTGCCGACCCCAATACGGCTCGGCTCGACCCGAATCGCATTTTGGCCTATACCAATGACCCAATTAGGCTAAATTTTGTGCTACAAGTTCGGCTGTGTATCAACCGCAACAGCGATGTAAAGCCGAATGCGATGGATTTCTTCATGAATGTAATGAAGGGTCGCCAACGCTACACGGTGCAAGACCTCATTGCGCATTTACAACCCGAAGTTGAAAACGCGGTGCAAGAATTTGTCAAACGCCATTCTGCCAACGAAATAAACGGCAATTTGTTGAAAAAAGCCGAACTGGAGCAAATGGTCGAGCTGCACCTAGAAAGCACCTTAAGCCGCGAGGGCTTCACCTTTCATGGGGTGCGGGCAATGCGTATATCGCATGATCGCTTTGATAAGCTTACTCAGCAACGTGAGGAACTATTGCTGTTAGAGGGGGAGCACGAGGCCGAGCTAGAAAAACGGATTCGCTTATTTGATGTGCTTAAAGGGCATGATGTGCAAGACATTGCCCAAGAAACGCAAAAAGTGGCGATGCACGAGAAGCGAGCCGTATTGCTCGCCCGTATGCGTCGGTCGGTGTTGAATGATAAAACCGATGAATTATTTAGCGAGCAAGATCTAAAAGATACCTTGCATGAAATTGACCGACAATCATTATTGCGCGAGGATGATCGTGCCGAACTCTTGCTCGATTTAGAAAAAAGCCGCCGATCGCGGGCGCATTTTCTTGCCAAGCTTGATCTTGGGCATCGCTACGAAATCAAACTGATTGAATTGCAACACGTGGCTGGCTTTGAGCAGGCACAAGCTGCGCTGCTGCGTCAGCGCCTAGAAACTGAGCAAGGTCTGGCGCTGCAACGGGCGCGTGGCGAATTGCAATTGCGCCACGTGCAAGAAGATGCAGACCGTGCGCGGGCCAATGCGCTGGCCGCCGATTTGCGCAAGCGGATGCTTGAAGACGCACAGGCCGAGGTCGAGCGCAAGCAACTGACGTTGAATGCAGATTTGATGACTGCAAGAACCGCACTCGATAAAGCCCGGATTCAGCATGAGATTGACAAACTCGAACGCGAGAGCGACCGGCTGGATGGCGAAATGGGGATTGCCTTGCTGGCGCAAATGAAGGCGGTGCGGCGGCAAGATGATTTTGAACGCGAAGAGCGGCGGCTAAAATCACGTCAGGCTGAGTTAGATATGGAGATTGCTCGTAAACGGGCCGAGCATGATATGCACTTAGAAACGCTTGTGCAAACGCAAGCGCACGAAATTAGACGCATGGAAACAATGGGCATGCTCCCCCCTGAAGCGCTGATTGCGCTGTCGTCAGTTGAGCAAGGCCGAATTATCAGCGAGCTGAAGCAAACCGATGCCTATAAGCTGATGAGCGAAGAACAGATTATGGCGTTAATGGCCGCAAAATCGCCCGCGTTGGCCCAAGCCCTAACCGCCAAGTGGCAAGCCGAGGCCAACAAAGGCGCAATGTCGCCCGAAGTGAAAGCGCTGTATGAAAAAATGGTGGCTGATAAAGATCGCACAAACTTGGCACAAAGTGACCAATTTGAGCGTTTGATGCGCATGCAACAAGACGCCATGTTGCAAATGGGCGACAAGATTAAAGATGCTGCCTCGAATGTCAGCGCCAATGTTGGTCGCTCGCAACCCGGTCAAACGGTGGTAGTGACGGGTGGCAGCGGCAATGCTGGCGCAACCATTGTGCCGCCGGGCGCAGGGGGCAGTAGCGGTGCGCCGCAAGTGGCGGTTTGTCCCAAGTGTCATACCAATAGCCCGCTTGGGGTCAAATTTTGTTCTAACTGTGGGTATCAGTTCTATCACTGAGTAATGCGCCATGAACAATAGTGGAATTCGGTTTATCGTCAGCAGCATCATTTGGGTGCTTGCGACTTATCTTGGCTGGATGTTAGCGCTTGTCATTGCAGCCATGCTAAGCACGCCGGGCCGCACCGATGTGCCAGACGTGCTAAATGTGTCGCTGGCTGGCATGGCCGGTGGGGTTGCGATGGGGCTAATCCAATGGCTGATTTTGCGGCGCTGGTTGCGACAGCTTTGGTTATGGGCCGTGCCGAGCGGTCTTGGCTTCATGTTGGCGCTTGCCATCATCGAAGCGCTGGGGGGCAGCAGCGGCAAAGGCACGGCCACTGGTGTTAGCCTTGTGCTCATTTGGGCATTAGGGGGTGCGGCAATGGGGCTGCTGCAAGCATTGGGCGCAAGCCGCATTCGCGGGGCAACGTGGTGGGTGCTTAGCCATGCCATCGCGTGGGCGGTTTTGGTTTGGGTGGCACGTGTTTTGCCCCAAGGCAGTTTTTTGTGGGGTGTTTTGGCTCAGGCCTTGGTGTCGTGGGTTGGGGTGGTGTTGGTGGTGGCAAAGAGTAGGGGATAGTTTAAGGATAAAGGAGGTCAAGCATGGATAATCAAAAAGGCGACAGTGTTTTAACCGATAAAAGCACACATAATAATAATAATTCACTGGTTGGAGTGGCAATTGTGCTGTTTTCAGTCGCACTTGTGCTATTAGCGGTGGGTTTTATTATTTGGGTTGTTCGCCAGCAACCAGAACCACTTAATAACCAAGACCGCATTGATAAAGCGGTGCAAGCAACGACAACAGCTCAGGCCGCATTAGCAGCAACAGCAAAACCAGCCATACCCTTTGTCCCAGTTTTTCCTGCGCCTCCTAGTTCTCAATCACCAGAGCCAACTAAATCATCTGAAAAGAACCCATTCCCGCAAACAGCCGCAAATGCCTTAGCGCAATTAAGCACAAAGCAGACCTTGGTGATAGGAGTGCGAGCTGACACCCCGCCCTTTGGCGAAGATACCAATTGGAAAGGAGCTTGCGACCCCACAGCGCCGATGATTGGCTTTGCGCCTCAAGGGATTGATATTGAATTTGGTCGCGAATTTGCACTACGTTGGTTGAAATCACCCCAAAAGGTTGTTTTTAAATGTGTCACGGTGGATGGTCGTATCCCTGCACTTGAGAAACAAGAAATTGATATTTTGATCGCAGCGTTCACAGCTACCGCCGATCGCTGCGGAAAGGTCGCTTGCAGTGTGTCTTATGTAGATGATACGATTCGCTTGCTGGTTGCCAAAAACAAGCTGCCTTCGTTCACAATACGCGAAAATGCAGCCGGTGAGAAATTATCTGGCTACGATTTGTGCAACAAAAAAATTGCTATTCTAAAAGATACCTATGCAAAAGTTGTGCTAGAGGCAGACAAAATCGCTCGGTGTAAGAACCCAATCCCATTAACTGTCTTTGATACACGCCAAGAGGCCATTGACCAAGTTGAGCTTGGCAAAATGGATGCTTATGCGACAGATGGTCTCATCATAGAAGCCCTAGCGCGTAAAAAGCCAACTGTGTTCACCGTATTAAATGGCGACTATGGGTTTGCGACAAGCTCGCTAAGTATTGCTGTTCACCGTGATGCAAAAGGATTGTTAGAGTTGGTTAACTTGACGTTGAGTAGTATGAGTAAAGACGGGTGGCTGGCCTATCACCATAATCGTTACTTTGATTGTCAATCATCATTACCCAACATTCAATTGCCAAGCGGGGTATCGTTACCGGCTTTTGTGGTGCGAGCCGACTTGCCGCCAGCGAGTGCCTGCGCTAGCGCTCCTGCGACTACCTATGATGTTAAGCCCGGTGACACTCCCGGAAGCATTGCGCGTAAAGAGTTGAGAGATTTTAGCCTTTGGCCTTGTTTGTTGCAAGTCAACAATATCCCTGACGAATATAGCCTCTATATTAAGAGGATTAAATTGCCAACGAAAGCGGAGTGCGACGCGATCAAAAAGTCGTAGCCCCTTCATACACATAATGTTATCTCAATTTATTGCTTCCTTATTAGTAGGGCTGCTTGCCATCCCAACTCCCCCCATCAACCTCAACATCCTTGATGTCCAACAAGGTGAGATCACGCTCAATATTCGAGATGCGACTGGTGTGCCACCAAACGATCTGCAAGCCGGGCAATTTAGCCTGCGCACTGTCACCGGTCAAACCATTGCCGTGACTGGCCTCGAGAATCGCCAAACCCCCAATGTGCGGGTGTCGTTGGCATTGGTCATTGACACTAGCGGCAGCATGGCGGGCAAACCCTTGGCTGATGCCAAAGCTGCCGCCAAGCAAGTCTTGGCGGCATTAGGCCCAAACGACCGCGCCGCCGTGATTAGTTTCGCCGATCAGGTGCGTTTAGATGCGCCATTTCCTCAACTTGACCCCATCCGCGAGCGTGATTTCACACTTGATAAAGTGTCGCTGGCACAGTTTGTAGACGGCTTGAGCGCCGGTGGCAATACGCCTTTGTATGACGCTGCTGTAAAGGCGGTACGACTGACAGCACGTGAGGTGCAAACACAAGGCGGGAATATTCGCCGGGCAGTCATTTTTCTTACAGATGGCCGCGACGAAACGGCAAGCGGCAGCGCCGGTAGCCAAGTGTATAACGACGATAGCGCCATCATTGATGCCAAAGCCCAGCGCGTGCCCATTTTCACCATTGGCTTGGGGGCGCAGCGCGACAAAGCTTTTCTCACCCGGTTGGCAACCTTGACCGGCGGCCAAAGCCAAGATGCACCCGATTCGGCCCAATTGACAGCACAATTTCGCAATGTGTTGCAACAGATGAAGACGGTGCATACCCTGCGCTATGACCCCACCCAAGTGATCAGCGGGACTTTGGTGCGCGTATCGCTGAAATTTGGCGATGAAACCAGCACCTGTCTCTTATACACATCT
>JAHBAL020000187.1 GCA_018500105.2 Anaerolineae bacterium | reverse complement strand
GGGTTGGGCTGGCGCTACAGGCCGACAATAGCGTCGCCAACACACTGGCCCCAATCACAAGCATAAACGGTTTGTTTTTCATAGCTTAAAGTTAAAAATAGCCAATTTCATCGTTCACCTACAAACAATATTTGCAGGCAGATGAAATTGGCAACACGGGTCGTTAAAGATCGGCTGTCCCGGTCAATTGGGCAAATTCGGTGTCGAGCGCATTTTTTGCTGTGTTACGTTTGCGTGCGCTAATTGCTCGTTCGCCCACCACCACCAGCGCAATGACAACCGAAGTGATGGCAAATTGCACCAAGACTTGGCCTGAGCTAATCAGCAAGTTGCTGAGCAAGGTTTGTTGTCCGCCTCGTCCTTCAGGGCGTCCTTCGGGGCGCGGTTGACCGGGTGCGCCGCCGCGTTGCGGTGGGCCGCCGCTGGCTGTGCTGGTCGGGGCGAGGGCAAAAACAGCAGCAACAATCACTGCGATCACAGCCGTAATGGCGAGGGTGCGTAAAAATTGGGTAATCATGAGTTTACAAATGTTAGGCAGCTGATTTATTGAAGACGCGGGCAATTGGGCGGGTGACATAAGTGCGGAACGTGCCGACAATCCATTGCCAATGCAACCCGACATGCAGCCCTAGAATGAGGATGCCAAGGTTGGCCGAGATATCGTGCGCTCTGCGCCAGAAGAAATTCATGCTGGGGTTAATGCCCATCAGCGGCAACGCCTCACGTGAGATCATAATGCCACTCAGCATGATGACGACCATGTCTATCAAAAACAAAAAATTGAGGATGTAATTAAGCCGTTGCTTGCCGGGCAGGTTGCTAAACAGCCGTTTGGTCACGGCCACAATCCAATCCCAATGCAGCAGCAAATGCACGATCAAGACCAAAATCATGCCTAAGGTCAGCCATTCATGCACAGCAAGGCTGCCAAAACGGGGAACCATGCCGATGAGGTAAACGATAAAGAGGGCGATGTCAAGCCATAAATTGACTTTGTTGCGGTTTTTTTACTGGTTTTAGTTTGCATTATTTTCAGGTAATCTTGCGCTCAAAAATTTACAGAGATGTATGGCGTAAGTTCTGAGTAATTTAACCAACAAACTTGAAGGGATTGCGAAGTAACTGTAAAAAAGATGTAATTTCAATCAAGCCTAAACTTATAGCTCGTCTTCGCATAACACCGAATGGGTTTTTAAGGTGCCTTTTTGCTTTTGTTTGAGTTTCGCTTCTAAATGGCGAAAATCAGACCCTTTTAAATCGGTCGGGTTATTTCGCGATAGAATGATGTGTGCGTCAACTTTTAGGTTGTTAATCTTATCGCCTAAAAAATCAAGCGTGTCGGAAATTTGTTTGATTGCATGAGCTAGATTTTTGCCCTTAAGCTCAATGAGCAATAAGCGATTATCTGTCGGAACCCCTAGTCCGTAATCACAAGCTTTTTGCCCACTGTCATGCTCAATCATTTCACCATCAATGTGGTAGCAAAATAAGATTTTGCGTTCATGATTCATTGCCCTATATTCTTTTTTGTTTTCTCTCAAGCTAATTTGTGATCGTTGGTCGTTCCATTTCAGACCTTTTTGCCCCAAGCGTTCTAGAAATCTATTCGGCTGCATTATCTAGCTCCATTAATTGATCATAGGCATCATTAATTTCAGCCGATACGCGGTCGAGAAATTCTGTTTTGAACATCGCAAACTTTGAATCAAAGATGTCCTCTAACACGCCATTTTCAACCAAATAGCCGCTAACCATCATTGGGTCAACCCACTGGCTTTGAGGCACAATTTCAGCAACGGCGTTCGGATTCATTGGGCCGAGCTTGCCAGCATAAATGTGATCATTTGCCGATGCCATAATATAAGGCGAATGGGTTGTAATAAAGACACGATTTTGAAATTGATTGTGCAAGCAACAAATTAAAGCCATCATGTCTTTTTGCGCTATCGGATACAAATGCGCCTCTGGTTCTTCGATAAAGATATGGGCTTTCGTTTTTTCTAAAGCAATTAAAAACAGTAATAGAAGAATCCATAGCGATTCTTGTTGTCCTGATGATGCCACATTAATTTTAACAAAATCGTTATTATTGATATAGATCCTGCCGCCATCTATATGCTCTTGATATTCACCTTTTAGAATTTGTTTCATCAAGTTGATTAATGGATCAATCTTTTGTGAATCGGGAGGTATCAACCGAGTTGCAACATATTCACGTACAATATTTTTCAAACTTTTTTCGAAAACTTTTTTACTGGAATTTACCCGATCAATGAACCGTCCTAGTGGGTAATCAAAGGTGAATGGACGCAACCCCTGTAATTGCCCAGACAAGATAGATATGAAACTTCTACCAGCAGGGATATAAACGATTTCATCACTAAAATTGAAAAGCTGACATAACTCAGCATATAGTTTTTGTCCCGCGACACGACGATCACGTTGGTTTTGTGAATCGAAAATAGCTTTAGGTTTATTAGTGGTTATGTGATTAAAGTAGTTATCATAGATTTCATTTATTTTCTTGTTTAGTGTTAATGAATAGTCAAAGTAAAGATAGTCATGCCCAGGCTTTTTTTTCATGGCAATTGAAGTTGTGCTCGAAAACTTATAAGATACGTTTAAATCTGGGTGGTGAGGTTGCGTTTTAAAAAAATCTAAGAGACGTTGATTCAGGCGTTTTGTAAAGCGTAGCTTGCTGAATTTATCTTGATTCTTATCTATTTCGTCTTCTACGAAATCAAACAACTCATCTCGTATATTTAGAAAAAAGTAAATGAGTTTGCTGATGGTGCTTTTTCCAGACGCTTGTGGGCCGATCAAGATCATAAAATCTTGAACAACAAATTCGGCGTTTTTGATAGGACCAAATTTATGGATAGTTATTTCATGTGCCATTGCTATTTAAGTTGATTGTAGCTGTATTTGGAATCTTTTTTATTTGCCCATAATGACACCGCCCGCATCAACGTCTGCACTCGCGCCACATCCACCGGCACGAATGGCTCGTAACTCGTCTTGAGCGCCGAGCCGACGATTGCGCCATCGGCATAACGCAACAATTCGCCGACATTGTGCGGGGTTGTGCCGCTGCCCACCAACAGCGGAAAATCGCCGACAATGGCCCGCACGGCTTGCAAGTCCGCCAAAGTCGGTCGTTCGCCAGTAGCATTGCCGGTCACAATGATGGCATCGGCCCCCTGCGCAATGGCTTGTTGCGCCGACACCTCGATGGGTTTGTCGGCTTCGAGCAGGCGGCTATATTTCACCTGAATGTCGGTAAACAAGGCCACCGACTCGGCCCCGATGCGTTTGCGATACGCCAGCACCGCCTGCGGGTCGGGCTTGATCTCGCCTGCCTGAATTTGCACATGGTCAACAAAAAAATCGAGCCGCACAAATTGCGCAGTTGCCGCCAGCGCCACCGCCAGCGATGCCTGCCAATCGTTGAGCAGCACCTCAACCCCGACCGGCAACCGCGTGTGCATTCGCACTTCGTGCGTCAGCCGCGTCATCGCCGCCACAATTTCTGGCCCCGCCGTCAGCGTGTGCGGGTGATCAAAATCGTTTTCGATGCACACGGCATCCACCCCGCCTTGCTCTAGCGCGGCCAAATCGCGCAGCACATAATCCACATAATCATTCATGTGGGTAAATTCGGGGTAGCTCGGCAGCGGCGGCAGCGCAATCATGCCGATGATGGGTTTTTGGGTTGGAAATAGGGTTTTGAATTTCATGATAAATGGCTAACTGGCTCCCAACTGTTGCGCCACCTTGGCGGCTTGTTCGGCCCCGCGCAATAGCGCCAGCGCCGCATCGTGGCTGTGATAATAGGCGACTGTAAACGCGGCCTGAAACGCATCGCCGCAACCAGTGGTATCGGTGACGGGCACGGGGAGCGCGGGCTGACGATACATGCGCCCATTGACAATGGCGACGCTGCCATGTTCGCCCATTGTCACCACAATGGCGTTGTGGGGGTGCGCCGTTGACAGCGCGGTAAATGAGGCCAATTGCGCCTCGTGACCGCTTACAAAGGCAATGTTTAGCCGCGCCAAATGTCGCGCCAGCACCCCCACATCGCCGCCAAAATCCGACAAATCGAGAAAATCGGCCACGCGCCAGCCCGCAAACGGCAATTGCATCACTTGTTCAAACAGCGGCTGGGTTTGGCGAAATAGCGCACAGGCCAGCACATCGTATTGCTGAATATGCGTAATGTCGGCAGCATTGAGCGCAAAGCCTGCCATGCAGCCAAAATCATAGCCGCCGGGCGGAAAAATACGCTCGCCCGTTGCTGTCAAAATGATGTCTTGGTGGGCGGTGGGGCCGTCGGTGGCGTAAATATGCGAATCGTCAAGCCCTTCGTCAGCGAGCTTGGCCCTGATCATCGCTTCATCGGCCTTGCCCACCCGGCTGATAAACGCCACCGATTCTGCCCCGCTGCGTTTGGCATGAATGGCAAAATTGAGCGAAATCCCGCCAATTCGCACTTGGTTTTGTTGCAAATACCGATCAAGTGTGCATTCGCCAACTGAAATGATTTTCACCTCGTTAGTATAAATCCTACTTATCTCAGCGCCTGATCGCACGCATGACGAACGCCGCAGGTGGCGCAACGCCAAGGCTCGGTGTGGTTGCGATTGGCGTCCTCGGCCTCCAGCGATTCGCGCATTTCGGCGATGATGGCGAGCAATTGCGCCTCTAGCGCGTCGTCGTAGTCAATGGCAAATTGCTGATCGGCATATTTGATGATGCCATAGCTGGGTCGCGTGCCGTAATTTTCTTCGACCAACAGGCAATAGGCGGCCAATTGCAGCACATGCCCCAAACGCGGCCTGCCGTCACGCGGGGCGTTCGACGACTTTAGCTCAATCGGCACAAGATTGCCGTTGTCGTTGATGAGGTAATCGGGCTTGCCGGTCACGCCGTGTTGGCGCGAAAATAGCGCTTGCTCATTGCGTTGCCAACCGCTGGTGTCGCTGTAAATCAGCCGCCCACTCGGCAGCCCGCTCTCTTGCTGTGCCCGCCGTGACCACATCCACAGCAACAGCGCCAAGATGAGGAGGATTAGGATTAATGGCAAATGATTAGTGGTTAATGATGAGTGATGAATAATGAGTAATGAGTAATGAGTAATGAGTAACGAGTGATGAGTCGTAATAAGTGGTCATTACTCATTACTCATTACTCGTTACTCATTGACCATTAACCATTAACCTAGTATGCCCGCGCAAAAATGGCGCGTTCGCGGGTGGGTTGACCGGTGATGATGCACTTGCGCTCGACGCCGTCTTGGTCGAGCGGGAAGTTGCGGTTGGTGGCCTTTGTTTCTTCTTTGATCTTGGCATCAACGGCAGGATCGTCAATGACAGGCGCAAGCGCCCAGCCAGTTTCGACCGCCTCTTTTAGCTCATCGTAGCTGTTAACTTCACGAATATTCGCCTTTTGGAATGCCTCGGCTTGCGCCAACAAATTGGCTTGAATCTCGTCCATCAGCTTCTTAATGGTATCGGCCAAGCCGTCACGGCTGACGATGGTCTTGCCGGGTTTGCCGGGGATGTCGCGTCGCGCCAACAAAACGCTGTTGGTTTGCAGGTCACGCGGGCCGATCTCGATACGCACCGGAATGCCGCGCATTTCGCAATCGTAGAATTTTGCGCCCGGCGTGTCCTCGCGGTCATCGAGCTTGACGCGAATGCCAGCCGCCTTGAGCGATTTCAGCACCTCATCGGCGACCGCCATCACGCCCACTTTTTCTTCGGGCTTTTTGTAAATGGGCACAATCATGGCCTGAATGGGCGCAATCTTGGGCGGCAAGCGCAGGCCAATGTCATCGCCATGCACCATAATCACCGCGCCGGTCAAACGCCAGCTAAGACCCCAGCTCGTTGTCCAGCAAAACTTCTCAGTATTATCGCGGTCAAGAAACTTCATCTCGAACGCTTTGGCGAAATTTTGGCCGAGGTCGTGGCTGGTGGCTGATTGCAGCGCCTTCTTGTCGCCCATCATGCCCTCGATGCTGAAGGTGTTATCGGCGCCGGCAAAGCGCTCGCTCTTGCTTTTGCGGCCTTTAATGGTCGGCAAAGCGCAATCGGCCATAGCGTGTTCGTGATACACCTCAAGCATTCGCATCACTTCTTCCATGCTTTCTTCGTGGTTGGCATGGGCAGTATGGCCTTCTTGCCAGAAAAATTCCATTGTGCGCAAAAACGGCTTTGTGCGCTTTTCCCAACGCACCACGCTGTTCCACTGGTTAATCAGCACCGGCAAATCGCGGTAACTCTTAATCCACTGGGCATACATATAGCCGATAATGGTTTCACTGGTCGGACGCACCACCAGCGGCTCTTCGAGTTGTTCGCCGCCGCCGACGGTCACCACCGCCAATTCTGGCGAAAACCCCTCGACGTGATGCGCTTCTTTTTGCAAAAAGCTCATCGGAATAAACAGCGGAAACGCGGCGTTGCTGTGGCCGGTATCTTTAAATCGGCGATCGAGCAAATCGCGCATGTTTTCATACAAAGTCCAGCCATAGGGCTTGACCACAATGCAGCCACGCACCGGCGCGTAGTCTGCCATATCGGCCTCACGAATGACATCCAAATACCATTCGCTGTAATCGGTAGAACGAGGTGTTATTTTTCCCATTTCTTTAATGTTGACTAACGAGTAATAAGTAACGAGTAACGAGTAACAAGTAACGAGCCAAACTTGTTACTCGTTACTCATTACAAGCCAAATTCCCATTTTAAATTCTAAATTTTAAATTTTCCATCAGCGTTTGGGCGCGTTCGAGACGCACTTGTTTTTCGGTAACGAGTTGCTCGGCGATGCGGTCAATGGCATCGCCAGTGGCCCCGGCGGCAATGGCGATTTGCCGCGCATGAAGCGACATGTGCCCGCGCTGAATGCCTTCGGCGGCGAGGGCGCGAATGGCAGCCAAATTTTGCGCCAACCCGACGCATACGATGATCTCGGCCAACTCTCGCGCCGTGCGAATCTCCATTAACCGCAACGACACTTGGGCGGCAGGGTGCACCCGCGTCGCCCCGCCCACCACGCCCACCGCCATCGGCAAGGTGATTTCGCCGCGCAAAAATTGATTGTCTGCGCTTAAACGCCAGCGCGTCATCGAGGCATATTGCCCATTTCGCGCTGCATAGGCATGGGCCGCCGCCTCAACCGCCCGCCAATCGTTGCCGGTGGCGATCACCACCGCGTCAATGCCATTCATCACGCCCTTGTTGTGGGTGGTGGCGCGATAAGGGTCGTATTCGGCAAACAAACTGGCTTCGACAATGCGCCGCGCCAACGTCAGCCCGTCTAGCTCTGGCGTTGTCAGGGCGCTGACAGGCACATCGCAGGTGGCCGAGGCCATGCGCTTGTCGTTCAAATTCGACAAAATCCGCAGGTTGACCCGCCCGCCGCTCAGCGCCTCGATCTTGGGCGCGAGTGCTTCGCAGGCCGTGTTAATCAAATTGGCCCCCATCGCATCGCCACAATAATAGAGGATGTGAACGACGAGGAAATGCGGATTTGGGATGACCGATTGGGCCGCCGGAAGCGGGATATGCCGAATTTCGAGGCCGATGGCCTTGGCGTGTTTGCTGATGGTGCTGGGGTTTTGCGTGTTTAGCCAATCGAGCAGATCGGCGCTGGCTTGCTCAAGTTTGGCACTGGCGGCGGCAACATCGGGCACATCAAGCACCTGAATTTGGCCGATCATGATTGGCTCGGTGCTGCTGGCGCGAAACCCGCCGCCCGCCCGTGCCAATTTGGCGGCAAACCCACACGCCGCCAGCACCGATGGCTCTTCGACCACCATCGGGATGCGTACCTCACGCCCATTGATGACGAAATTGTCAGCCACCCCCATCGGCAGGGCATAGGTGGCGATGGCGTTCTCGATCATGTGATCGGCCACGTCGAGGGCAAGACCGTGTTGTAAGGCGGCTTGGTCGGCGGGGCTTAGTCCCAAAAGGCTTGCACGTTCGGCAATGGCGACATCACGTAGTTTTTTAGACATGACAATGCAGGGCCGATTTTACTTGAAGCAGTAGCCGGTCATCAGTAGTCAGTAGTCAGTAGTCAGTAGTCAGTAGTCAGATGGCAGATGGCAGATGGCAGAAGTGAATCAGTTTTCGCCGATTTCACAATCTGGCAAGGCTAAGTTAAATCGTATAAAAACAAACGCCTCGCTTTTGCAAAAGCGAGGCGTTTGTTTTTATACGATTTAACTTAGCCTTGCCAGATT
>JAHBAL020000075.1 GCA_018500105.2 Anaerolineae bacterium | reverse complement strand
CATCCCGCCCACCCTCTGGCTGTGCGGGCAATATACGCAAGTAGAAGTAAGCGCCAAGCGCCAAGAGCCAAGAACCAAGAATCAAGAGCCAAGAGCCGAGAACCAAGAACCAAGAACCAAGAACCAAGAACCAAGCACTCAGGACTTAGGACTTAGGACTCGGAACTTAGGACTCAGGACTCAGGACTCATCACTCATCACTCACAATGTGCCTTTTGTGGCGCAAGAAGATTTTGACCTGCTGTTGTGGTGTGCGGATGTGCTGTGGGTGCGTGGCGAGGATTCGTTGGCGCGGGCGTTGTGGGCAGGCAAGCCGTTTGTGTGGCACATTTACCCGCAGGCCGAGCAGGCGCATCATGCGAAATTGCGGGCGTGGTTGCGGCATTATGCGGCGACTTTTCCGGCGGCGCTACACTCGGCTTATGTAGATGTGCATTTGGCGTGGAACGGCGTCACAAGCGCCGACGAGTTGTCATCGGCGTGGCAGCGGCTGATGACGCAGTGGGGCGAATGGCAGGCGCACAGCCTTGCCCGCAGCGCCCATTTTGCCCAAATGCCCGATTTGGCGTCGCGGCTGATGAATTTTGTGACAAAATGATTAGATTAATCCAGGGAACGACTAAATGTCAAAAGTATAATTGCGGCATATGAAAACAGCACAAGAACTTCGGAGCGGCAACGTATTTCGGGATGCCGATGGTCAATTGATGATTGTAGTGAAAGGCGAATTCAGCAAATCTGGACGCAACGCCTCAGTGGTAAAGTTGAAATATAAGTCACTTAAGACAGAGCGGGTAAAAGAAGAAGTTTTCAAGGCAGATGTTAAATTTGACACGGTGGAACTCGATTACAAGCCTTGCACCTATAGCTATCAGTCCAACTCAATGTATGTCTTCATGGACGAAGAATACAACCAATATGAGATTGGGGCCGACATGATGGGCGATGCGCTCAACTATTTGCAAGAAGAAATGCCCTGCGAATTGGTGTTGTATGAAAATCAAGCGCTTGCGATTGAATTGCCAAAGATAGTCGTTTGCGAGATTGAATATACCGAGCCATCGGTGCGCGGTGATACGGTGGGCAAAGTGACCAAGCCTGCGCGTTTGAAAGGCACTGGCTATGAGTTACAAGTATCAGCCATTTGTCTCACTGGCGACAAGATTGAAATTGATACCCGCACCAACGAATTTAAGCGCCGCTTGTAAGCCAATTAGAATTTGCTTTATTTTTTGCGGAATAAAAATCTCTCACAAAGAACACAAAGCTCACAAAGTTTTTTTAACATAATCTTTGTGAGCTTTGTGTTCTTTAGTGAGAGATTAATTAACCGGTTTTATACAGATAAATTGCGATTGCGGCTGGGTTGATCTGGCGTATTTTGTTGTGTTTCGATTAGGCCCAAATACGCACCCATCAGCAAAAACAAGTTGGCGACATACAGATTGTCAACCACATTATGCCCGGCGATATGCGCCCATGCGCCCATAATGCCAATGGCGAGCAGGTTGCGGCGCACGGCGCGGGCGGTGTGGATAATTAGGCACAACCACATGATGATGTAGGCCAAAAAGCCAACGAAACCAGTTTCGGCGAAGATATTGAGGTAGTAGTTGTGCGCATGGCCTAAGGCATTGCGCCAATACATGGTGCGCACGCTGTCATAAGCAGCCTCGTAATTGCCAAAACCCACGCCAAGCCAAATATTGCGCTGAATCATTTCGATGGCGGCCTGCCAATGTGCTAATCGTTCAATGGTGGCAAAATTAGCCGGGTTTAGCACCAAATAACGCACGTCAATATCGAGCGAGGTGTATTGGCTGGTGAAGCTGGTCAGCCGGTCGCGCAGTGAGGCCGGCAGATAGGCAAGGCCGTCGAAGAAATAAATCGTTGTCGCCACGACGGCGATGATGGTGATGGTGCGGGCCGGACGGCGAAACGCCACGATGAGCATGGCAACGCCCGCCAGTCCTGCCGCCAGCCACGCCCCGCGTGACCACGATGCGATTAGCCCCGCCAAGGTGAGCAGGGCAACCAGCCCGCCAAAGCCAGCCAGCACCAATTGGCGGTCTAGTTGGGGGGCGGCGTCTTTTAGTTGTCGCCATGCGGCTTTTAGGCCAGCGGTTTTGTCGGGGTGGGCAATGACGGTTCGGGCGGCGTCACGCACATTCACCCAGCCGAGGCGCGTGCCAGCCAGCGCCGCAATGGCTACCGACAACGCGAACGGCCAAATGAGGCCCATCAGGCCGCCAAATGGGTTTGGCTGTTGCAGCGTGCCAAAGGCGCGGTAATATTGACCGCCCAAAATGGCGAAATGCACCGGCGCGACCGAGTTTCGGGTGAATTGGAGCAGCCCCAGCCCGCCTTGCAGCGCCCCACAGATCAACACCGCGATCACAATCCATTGGCGTTTGGCGCGGCTTTCATTGGCGACAATCAAATAGATCACGAGGATTTCGACCCATTTTAGGCATTCGCGCAGCCACGCGCTGGCATCGCGGGCCTGAAAAAAGCTGGTCAACGCCACGATACCGAACAGCCCAACGCCGCCCATCACAGCTCGATTCATATGCAAAACATGCTGACCCGTGCGGTTGTGCAATGGGCGCGAGATCATTTCGCGCAGGCCATACGAGATCAACGTTAAGAACAGCAACGCTTGCCCGCTGTCAATCGGCAACTGATACAACTCTTGTTCAAGCGGCTTGAATGGCGCACAAATAAGGGTGAAACACACGCCCAGCGCTGGCTCGCGTAGCAGCAAATACAGCATGGCGATGCCCACAATGACCAGCACGGCAGTGTTGATTTGTGGGGTGGGTTGCAGCCAAATGACCACACCCGCCCAAAATGCGAGTAGCGCCAGCACCCATTTTCGGCGCGGGTAAACATTCACGCGCCAATAAGGCCAGCGGTTTCCTAAAGAGGGCAACATAAGATACAAGTTATCATACCCTACCTCGTTTTCGATCATGTCTGAATTTGTTAATATTGAAATTACCCACACCGAAGACAACGCCCGCGCAGGTGTATTGCACACGGCGCATGGCGATTGTTTGACGCCGATGTTTATGCCGGTCGGCACGCAGGCTACCGTTAAAGGTGTCACCCCCCGCGACTTAAAAGAGTTGGGTTCGATGATGATTTTGTCGAACACCTATCATCTTTATCTTAGGCCGAGCGACGAATTGATCGCCCGACGGGGCGGTTTGCATAAGTTTATGAACTGGTCTGGCCCCATTCTCACCGATAGCGGCGGGTTTCAGGTATTTTCGCTGAGCGAAATGCGCAAAATTGATGAAGACGGCGTGACTTTTCGCAGCCATCGGGATGGCAGCAAGCATCGTTTTACGCCCGAAAAGTCAATTCAAATTCAGCACAATTTGGGAGCCGACGTCATTATGTGTTTCGATGAATGCGCCGACCCCAATGATTACGCCTATAACGTGCGGGCCATGAATCGCACCCACAAATGGGCCGAGCGCAGTGTGCGTGAGCACGAAAAACGGTGCGCCAAGCCGGTGCATGGGCATTTGCCGTCGTTATTTGGCATTGTGCAAGGCGGCATTTTTCAAGATCTGCGCGAAAAGTCGGCCCAATTCATCACGGCACTCGACCTGCCGGGCTATGCCATCGGTGGCTTGGCGGTGGGCGAAACCAAGATGCAGATGCACCAAGTGCTGGATTGGATGCACCCGGCCTTGCCCCAGCACAAGCCGCGTTATTTGATGGGCGTGGGCGAGCCGGTAGATTTGATCAACGGCGTGCGGCGCGGGGTGGATATGTTTGACTGTGTGCTGCCCACGCGCTTGGCGCGACATGGCGCGGCGTTCACCCGCGATGGGCGCATCAATATGCGCAATATCAAATTTGCCGAGGACGAAACGCCGATTGATCCGGGTTGCACCTGCTACGCCTGCCAAAATTTCACCAAGGCGTATGTGCGGCATTTGCTGCATGTCGAAGAAATGCTCGGCCTCATTTTGATGAGCTTGCACAATTTGCATTTTTTGCTCAACGAAATGCGCGAAATCCGCGCCGCAATTTTGGCGCAGCGGTTTACCGCTTATGCCGATGAATTTGTGGCGCGGTATACCGGGCAGGGCACGGCGGCATGAGGCTAATCGCGCAAACAGCGCTGTTTGTGCTGACGCACCCGCACAAACAGCGCTGTTTGCGCGATTAGCCGATTATGTTAGACTGCTTTGCATGAACACACATTCTAATTTTCACGGCAAAACCGCCATTGTCACTGGCGGGGCATCGGGCATGGGCGGTGCGACGGCGCGATTGTTGGCGCAGGCGGGGGCCAATGTCGTCATCGTAGACATGAACGCGCAATTAGCCGCCCAAGCCGCCGAGCAAATCGGGGCGGGTGCGCCCGTTATCGGCAGCGTCGCCGATTCGGCGTTTTGTCGGCAAGCCGTGCAAACGGCGGTGGCGCGGCATGGGCGGCTCGATGTCGTCGTCAATGCCGCGGGCACGATTTTGCGGGCTGATGCCGAGGCCACCAGCGACGACGAATGGCGGCGCGTGATGAGCGTGAATTGTGACGGCGTGTTTTTTATGTGTCGTGCTGCCGTGCAGCAGATGAAACAACAATCTCCCGATGCCAATGGCGCACGCGGGGCGATTGTCAATTTTGGCTCGATCTGGGCCGAATTGGGCGGTAAGGGCCACGTGGCCTATTGTGCCAGCAAGGGCGCAGTGCTGCAAATTACCCGCGCCATGGCGCTCGACCACGCGCGTGACGGCATTCGCATCAACGCCGTCTGCCCGGGTGAGGTTGACACGCCAATGTTGCGTGCGGGTGGGCGGGCCGCTGCCATTGACGATGCGCGAATCCAAGCCATTGGTGAGACCTTGCCAATTGGGCGCGTGGCCCAGCCCGAAGAATTGGCCCGTGCCGTGTTGTTCTTGGCCTCAGCGCAGGCCAGCTATATGGTCGGCTCGGTGGTGTATGTGGATGGCGGGTATTCGGCGGTTTAGGAACATCGTTGACGGGCGACAAAATTCGATGCGCCGCGCCTACATAAGGATGAATATAACAACTTTGTAGGGGCAAGATGATTGTGGACTCGTCATTTCTCGCTTCGCGTCGAAATGACAGATTTTACACAAATCCGCTATCATCTTGACCCTTACAGCTTGATCATCAAATTGGAATAACAACCCAAATTTTACATTTTACATTTTCAATTTTCAATTTCCCGTCACTCGCACAAGTTGCGTCAGCGCCCGCTCCATGCGACCGCGAATATCGTCATCAATGGTGTTGGTTTTAGCGATCACAGCATCTTTAATCGCTACGACTGGCGGTCCAACTTGAATGGCAAATACTTCGTAGATCATTGATAATGCTAAATCGTTGGCGGCCATATAGCTGCGCGGGCCACCTGCCGCCGCTAGCACCACAAATGCCTTATAACACGGCAAATCGCTGTCGAGCGCATAATGCAAAAAGTCGCGCATTGTGCCCGAAATGCCAAAATTGTAGATCGGCGTTGCCAGCACCCAAGCATCTGCTGCGTTAAAACGCGACACCAACTCTTTTAAAAAGTCATCATTTTCAGAGCGCGGGTATGGCAATAGATGATGATGCGCTAAATCAATGAGATCAACCTCGACGCCTGTTGCCGCCAAATATTGAGCAGCATATTGACACATGACACGTGTGCGCGAGTTTTGCGAAAGACTAGAGGAAACAACAACTATTTTTTTAGTGGACATAAGTCCGTATTGTATCCACTATCCACTATCACTATCCACTATCACTATCTACTATCAAGGCTACCTCGGCTTAGGGTCGGGTGGCAAATCGGTGAGCGGCAGGCCAAAATACGCCTCAAACACCTTTCGCGCCATCGGTGCAGCAAAGGTCGAGCCTTCGCCAATATTCTCAAGCATGACCGTCACCGCTATTTTGGGGTTATCGGCGGGGGCATAGCCAATGAACCACGCAAACGGCAGATCTCGCGCTCCGGGGGCTTGTGCCGTGCCGGTCTTGCCTGCCACCACCAATTTGTGGGCCACACCGCGTTGGGCGGCGGGCAATAGTGGCACGCTGGGCTGGGTGGCGCTAACAGACCTAGTTGCTGTCAATGCCGCGCTTGCTGCCAACGGCCCGGCAAACAATTTATCGCCCACATAATAATAGTCGAAGCTACGAAATTTGGTTTCTGCCGTGCCAACTTTGCTGTTGGTGGTCACACCAATCATCCCTTGTTGCGTTGCGCGAATTATGTCGGGGCTAATGTCCAACTTGACGGGCGCAGCTGGGCCAATCATTTGGGTCTTGCTGCCATCAATCTCGGCAATTTTGCTCAATAAACGCGGTTTAAACATCACGCCATTGTTGGCGATGACTTGCGTCATTTGCGCCACTTGCAACGGCGTCGCCAGCATAAAGCCTTGCCCAATCGAAAAATTGACATTATCGCCGGTCACCCAGCTTTCGCCCCGCGCTGCTTTTTTCCAATCTGGGTCAGGCACAAGCCCCGCTGACTCGCCGCCAATTGGCAACCCCACTCGTGCCCCATAGCCAAATTGCTTGGCATATTGTGCCAAAGCGAATGGGTTTTTCTCGTTTAGACGTTTGCCAAGCGTATAAAACACAGGGTTACACGAAGCGCTCAAGCCTTCGCTTAAATTCAAATTACCATGCCCGCCCGTCAGCCAGCATGTTTGACGATAATTTGCCCCTAGCCCATCCCAATAGCCGGGGTCAAAAAACGGCTCATCCGTATTGCTCAACCCCTCGGCCAACCCCGCCACAAATGTGACCGGCTTAAACACCGAGCCGGGCGGGTATGCCTGCACGGCTCGATTAATCAGCGGCTTGTTGGGATCATTGAGCAATTTGCCGGCGGCGCCGATGTTTTGAGTTACTTCATTCAGCGAATAATCGGGGCCGCTCGCCATTGCCAAAATCGCGCCGTCACGCGGATTTAGCACCACAATCGCGCCGCGAGTTTTGCCAATAATTGCTTGCACTTGGGTTTGCAACTTCGATTGAAGGGTGAGCGTGACATCTTTGCCCTCCACTTTTGTGCGTTGTGCCAGCACGCGCGCTGTGCCACGAGTCGGGCGAAACTCGAGTTTGCCGCCCGGTCGCCCGCCCAATTCGTCATCCATACCGGCCTCAATGCCTGTTGCGCCGACCAATTCATCGCCCGAAAACCCCAAATTTTGGTAATAGGGCGCGGCTTGCGCGGTGATGCCGCTGACATAGCCCACCACATGTGGGGCCACATTCCCATCGGCATAGGCGCGGGCTGGCGTTTGCTGCGCCACAATCGCCGAATATTGCCCTAATTGGGCGCTGCTGCCCTGCAAACGATCTTGCCCAAGCACCGCAATCGGCACAAACCACTCGGGCGGGGCCTTTTGATATTTGGCTTTAATATCGGCAATGGGCAAACCAGTCAGGCGATTGAGCAAGGCCAAAATTTCGTTCTCTTGTTGGGGCGATGCAATTCTGCCCGGCACAACCCCCAATTGGCTGCTAAACCCTTGCCCTGCCAAGGCGATGCCGTCGGCAGAAAAAATTGTGCCGCGTTGCGGGTCGTCGCGGTCGAGCACCAATGTGCCCGATACCAACCCCGTCATAATCGCATCACGATTCCAGGTCACCTTCCATACCGCGTTTTCGACTGCCAGCGCCAATGTCCCCGTGAAGGTTAGCGGGCCAAACAAGCTGGTTTGCCAATTGGCAGCCACACCCGCACTGGCCGTTGTGCCGCTCACCGCCAGCCCGCCGCGCAATTGATAGGTGGCGGTAATCGTTGTCGCCGTATCATGCGCGTTCAAATATTCGCGCCGCAGCCCCGACACATCCTTCAAATTGGCTTTGGCCGAGTTCGAAAGGCTGTCAAAGGCACGGGCAAAATCTTGCTTATTAACGGCATCAATAAACGACGAGGCCGCATTTGCCGCCAAAAGATTGGGCGGGACTGTTGTGGCAGCGCCGGGTGTTCCTGTGTTTGGTTTGGGCTGCGGCGATGTTTGACTACATGCGACAAGCGCAAACGCCGTCAAGAAAAGGAGATGTCGTCTCACAAGCCTTATTCTATACAATGATGTGTTATGAATTATGAATTATGAATGACGGCGAGTGGTCTATTTGTTATTCACCATTCACCTTGTCATATGGCTGTTCAAAAGTCAGCGCATGACCTAATGGGAAAAGCCCGATAGGGCTTCGCTGATCAGCCGGACGGGTTTACCCTCCGGCGAACGCGCTTATTGAGCAACGATGGGCGGGGGTAAACCCGCCGCCCTTAGTAGCGAAGCCCTATCGGGCTTTTTTTACAGAAGAAGGTTTTCGACTTTTGAACAGCCT